>DXZV01000176.1 GCA_019419485.1 Collinsella sp. | reverse complement strand
ACCCTGTATGGAGTCCTCTGCCTATCCGATGCTCTTTAGCCCGATCAAGGTCGGTACGACCGAGGTTAAGAACCGCGTCTTTATGCCGCCGGTATCTACCAACCTGGCCGATCACGGATATGTGACCGACGACTTGGTCGATCATTACCGTGCCCGCGCCAAGGGCGGCGTTGGCCTGATCATCACCGAGGTCGTGACGGTCGAGCCCACCTATACCTATCTGCCGGGCGACATGTGCTGCTACGACGACACGTTCATCCCCGGCTGGGAAAAGCTCGCCGCCGCCGTGCATGAGTACGGCTGCAAGATTATGCCGCAGCTCTTCCACCCCGCCTACATGGCCTTTAACATTCCGGGCACGCCGCGCCTGATCGCTCCGTCCTTTGTGGGCCCGTCCTATGCCCGCGAGGCGCCGCGCCCCATCACGGTCGATGAGATTCACGAGCTCACGCATCAGTTTGGCGACGCTGCCGTGCGTATGCAGAAGGCCGGTGTCGATGGCGTCGAGGTCCATGCGGCGCACGCCCACGGCATGCTCGGCGGCTTTTTGACCCCGCTCTACAACAAGCGTACCGACGAGTACGGCGGCTCGCTCGACGCTCGCATGCGCTTCCTGCTCGAGGTCGTCGCCGAGATTCGCGAGCGCTGCGGCAAGGACTTTATCATCGACGTCCGCATCTCGGGCGATGAGTACACCGATGGCGGCCTGACCCTCAACGACATGATCTACGTCTCGCGTCGCCTGGAGAAGGCCGGTGTCGACATGATTCACGTGTCGGGCGGCACCACCATCAAGCGCGGCTCCGCAATTCCCGCCGCCGGCACGCAGCAGGCCTCACACGCCGCTTGCTCGCGTGAGATTAAGAAGCACGTGAACATTCCCGTTGCCACGGTCGGCCGCATCAACGAGGCCTGGATCGCCGAGGAGCTGATCGAGGACGGCGCTGCCGACATCTGCATGATGGGCCGCGCCAATCTGTGCGATGCCGAGTTCTGCAATAAGGCCGCTGCCGGCAACGCCGACGACATCCGCCCCTGCATTGGCTGCCTGCGCTGCCTGAACGGCATTATGTTCGGCAAGCGCATCTCCTGCACCGTCAACCCGGACGTGGAGCGCGACGAGGCTGGCTACGAGCCTGCCGCCGAGGCCAAGAACGTACTGGTTGTGGGTGCCGGTCCCGCGGGCATGGAGGCGGCGTTCATTGCCGCCAAGCGCGGTCACAACGTGGTGCTCGTGGACAAGCAGGACGAACCGGGCGGCGAGATGCGCATCGCGGCCGTTCCGCCGGCAAAGCAGGAACTCACCCGCGTGATCAAGTATCAGTATCGTCGCCTGGCCGAGGCCGGCGTGAAGTGCGTATTTGGCACCGAGCTTACTGCCGAGGACATTCAGCGTGACTACGCCGGCTACGAGGTCGTCCTAGCTTATGGCGCCGAGCCCATCGCTCCGGCCTTCATGCAGGGCTTTAAGCAGGTTATGACGGCTGACGACCTGCTGGGTGGCAAGGCTTTCCCGGGCAAGAAGATCGTTATCGTGGGCGGCGGCACCGTTGGCTGCGAGACGGCCGATTACTTGGCCCCGTTGGTCAATGACCTCTCGCCGGCCAATCGCGATGTCACCGTTATCGAGATGACCAAGACGCTCGCCGCCAACGAGGGCGGCGCCGGTCGCGCGGTGCTCATCACGCGCATGCTCTCCAAGGGCGTTCACGTGCTGACCGAGGCCAAGGTGACCGAGATCACCGAGGACACCATCAGTTACGAGAAGGACGGCGAGGTCCGCACCATCACCGGTGCCGATACGCTGGTGCTTGCCATGGGCTATCGTCCCAATACCAAGCTGGCCGACGACCTTGCCGCTGCTGGCGTTGCTGCCCACGTACTGGGCGATGCCCAGAAGTGCGGCAACATCCGCGATGCCATCGGCGACGGCTACAAGATTGCCTGCGAGCTCTAGTCAACCCCTTGGTGCGTGGGGGACAGGTTGGTTTGCACCAAGTTGATGCATGTAAACCTGATTCCATTGCGCCAGTCGATAGCAAAACACGGCGGCCGTCCCGTTTTGGGACGGCCGCCGCTTGCGTTATATCAAAGAAAGATCATTGTCGAGCCTTAAATGCCTTTTGTCTGTGCGACTTCCGCAATCATGTTGCGGTTGTACACCAGATGCAAATACATCGCCTCGTGCGCTACGGTGGGGTTGCGCGCGGCGATGGCGTCGGCCACGCCACGGTGAGTGCGGATGGTCTCCTCGACGAGGTTGCCGCCATCCCAGGGCGGCTTCATGGAGTAGCGCCCGTACGCATCGAATTGCTCCTCTCATAGATGTGCGGCACAAAGAGCCCCGAGTTCATGCGAGATCGGAGCTCGTTTCGTTTGGATTGCAGATGTATTGACAGGCGAAAACAGTCTGCGTCCGATATTGAGCCATACGAAAGCGAAATTATGCGTCTTAATTCCGTACGCAAATCAAGACGAAAATCGTTTGCGTCTTGGATAAATCAGTACGCAAACGGTTTTCGTCTTATAATACGGTCATGAATAGTACGAAACGAAGAGGTTGTGCATATGGTTGTTAGAGAGAGCCCTACAGTCGAATACAAGGAAAGCGTTACGCCGACGTTTCTTAAAACGGTGAGCGCCTATGCAAACTACGGGACGGGCAAGATTGAGTTTGGCGTTGATGACGAGGGCGTGGTTGTCGGCCTTGCGGATCCGGTCGCAGAGTGTCTCCGCATCGAGAACATGATTAATGACAGCTTGGACCCCGCTCCCCGTTACACGCTCGAGCCCGATGAGAAACACGGGACCGTAATCCTTACGGTTTATGAGGGCCAGGACAAACCCTATCGAAGCAAGGGAAAGGCCTACAGGCGAAACGATTCGGCAACAGTGGAGGTCGACCGGTTTGAGTATGGCAGGCTGACGCTCGAAGGCAGCAACGTAACGTTCGACGCGCTCACGTCGGCTCGCCAGGACTTGAGTTTTCACACGCTCGAGCATGAGTGTGTTGAACATCTCGGCATTTCTGAACTAACGTCGGATATTATGCGCACGCTTCGCTTGCTCGGCAAGGACGGCTATACCAACGCTGCGGCGATTTTGGCGGATAAGAATGATTTTCCGGGCATCGATTGCGTCCGTTTTGGTGATACCGAGGATGTGATCTTGGATCGCGAAGCGGCGACAAATGTATCCGCAATTGAGCAGGTGGACAGGGCGGTAGCTATGTTTGCACGCTACTACCGTTATGAGCGTATCGAAGGGATGGAGCGCGTCCAAACCGATCGAATTCCTCTCGAGGCGTTTCGCGAAGCTGTCGCAAATGCTTTGGTGCATCGGACGTGGGACGTTCGAGCGAACGTTCAAATTGCCCTGTACGATGATCGCGTCGTTGTGACCTCTCCTGGATCGCTGCCCGCCGGTTTGACGACGGAACAATAC
>DXZV01000175.1:2111-3446 GCA_019419485.1 Collinsella sp. | reverse complement strand
GACTAGGCCTAGTTGGGCTCGTCGGCGTGGAAATTCTTGTTCACGAGGTTCTCCGGCGCCTTGTAGACCTCGCCGGCGTAGGAGCTGTAGCCTGAGGATCCTTAAAATAAAGTCCAGTTTATCCTTCTCACTCTAATTGGGAATCCTCCGATGCGCCTTCGCACGCTCGCACGACCTCGATACCATGCGAGCGTGCGAACTCGACGAGCTCTGCGTTGCGGGCGTTTATGGTGCCGAAGGCGGCGGGGCACACAATAAGGCGCGCACAGTGGACGAGGAGCTCTTTGGCGCGGGCTATGGTTTTATCCCCGATCGGCTCGAAGGCGCGCTCGGCCACGCATTCCGTCGCCAGGTCGCGCGCGAGCTCGCAGTCGATGTCCCCTTCGTGCAGAACGCCCGCGTAGAACGCCTTGCCCTGCCGGATGAGCTGGCGAAACACAGCCGACCCCGTACCTGCGCCGGCGATGACGAACGTGTGCGCATCACCGTGTGGGCGCCCAATTTCCACGCTGCCGAAGCGCTCGTTGAAGGTGCCATGCTGAAGGCCGTAGAGCTCGCCAATTGTCTCGCGCGTGAATATGTCCTCGGGTGCGCCGGCGCGAAAGACCCGGCCGTCCTTCACGCAAATCACCTTGTCGGCGCTTTTCTGCGCGAGCTCGAGTTCGTGGATGGACATGATGACAGCCACATTCCGCGATTTCGCAAGGTGGCGAAGTATTCGCAGCAGGTCGATCTGGTAGCGGATATCGAGATACGACGTGGGCTCGTCGAGCACGAGCACACGCGGATCCTGCGCGATGGCGCGTGCGAGCATGACGCGCTGGCGTTGCCCATCGCTTATCTGCATGAAGTCGCGCTCGGCGAGCTCTTCCACATGTGCGGTTTTCATGGCCTCATCGACCCGACTATGGTCGTCGGGCGAGAGTGTGCCCATTCGCCCGGTGTAGGGATGCCTTCCCGCCTCTACGATATCGCGGCAGGTGAGGAGCTCGGTCCGGGGGCGATCCGTCAGCATAACGGCAAGGTTCCTTGCGAACTCCGCCGTCTTCCATCGGGAAATCTCCCGCCCGTCGAGCTCGACCGCGCCGGCAAGCGGTGCAAGATGGCGTGTGATGGTTTTTAAGATGGTCGACTTGCCCGAGCCGTTCGGCCCGATGAGCGCCATGACGTCGCCCGCGCGAACCTCCAGATCGACGCCTTCGACTACGACCTTCTTGTCGTAGCCCGCCGTCAGGTCGCTTATGCGGAAAAGCGGCGCTCCGTCAGCCTGCGTTTCGACCGGGGTTTCGAGGTTCGACTCCGCTCGGAGGAGGCGTTCCGCGCGCAGTTCCGCAC
>DXZV01000175.1:0-2101 GCA_019419485.1 Collinsella sp. | reverse complement strand
GCCGAAAGTGCCTTCTGGCGCTTTCGTGCGAGCTTTGGACTGTCTAAGCATGGAATGTCCCCTCCGAGCGTTTTGGGTTGCGGCACGAATTTCCCCATCTACCTCACCCGCTTCTTCAACATGAGTGCGATAACCACCGGCGCGCCGAAGATGGCGGTGACGGCGCTGATGGAAAGCTCGACGGGGGAGAACAGCGTGCGCGCGATCAAATCGCAGCCCGCGCAGAAGATGGCGCCTCCCAAGAAGCACGCAGGAATCACGCGGATGGGCTTCGACGACTTTAGCGCCGACTTAACGAGATGCGGAACCGCGATGCCTACGAACGACACCGGACCAGCGAACGCGGTCACGCAGGCGGAGAGCATGCTCGCTAGAAGGACGAGCACCACGCGGAAGCGTGCGACGTTCACGCCGACGCTTTTCGCGTAGGCTTCTCCCAGCTGGAAGGCGGAAAGGGGCTTCGATATCGCGAATACGCATGCGCTCACGGTGATCACCACGACCGCGATGACCGCGATGTCGTCCCAGCTCGAACCCGAGAAGCTGCCCAAAGACCAGTTGTGCAGGTTCACGATGGACTGGTCGTCGGCGAAGGCGATGAGGAAGTTCGTCCCCGCCGAGCAGATGTATCCCACCATGACGCCCGCTACGATGAGCATGGCCATGGAACTTATGCGCCGTGCGATGAGGAGTACGAAGCCGATGGTGATAAGCGAGCCCAGAAACGCTGCGGCCACCATGGCCGGCGAGGACATGGCCTGGTTCGCGCCCAGAAGTACGATCATCGTAAGCGCGACGACGAACTTTGCGCCTGAGGAGACGCCCAAGATGAACGGGTCGGCGATGGGGTTGTTGAAAAACGTCTGCAGCAGGAACCCGGAGAGCGAAAGTGCCCCGCCGAGAAGCACGGCTGAAAGCACGCGCGGCAGGCGAATCTCCCAGATGACCTGGCTTTCCATGGAATTGGCCGCGCCGCCCGAAAGGATGCCGGGGATGTGGTCTGCGGGCACGAGCACGCTCCCGATGCACAGGTTGGTCCCGACGAGCACGATGAGGGCAACAGCGAGCAGCGCCGTCACGACGCGACACCGCGCGGCGCGCCCCGATTCGTCGTATGCCATGGAAAGTCGGCTTCTCATGGTGCTAGCCGAGCTTCCTCAGATAATGGAAGTCGCTCGCGTCATCGCCGGCGAACGCCCCGTGCAGCTCGTCGATAATGTCGGCGGTAGAAGTCATCTGCTGGTACATGTCGGCGCTTGTGACCCAGACGTTGCCGTTCTTCACGGCTTTGAACTGCGACAATAGCGCGTTTTTGCTTACGAAGTCGTTCAAGGTGGCAACCGATTCGTCGATGGTGCCGTTGTAGACGATGATGTCGGCATCCTTCGCCGTCGCGTAGAAGCGCTCCATTTCGAGCGTTACTGACGAACCTGACGTCGACGCCGTCTGCGCGTCATCGAGCGCGTAGCTGCCGCCTGCAAGCTCGATCATCTGCGCCACGTAGTCGCCTGCCCGCCGCGTGACGGCGGCCCCGTTCGAGTTAATGTAGAAATACGCCACGGTTTTACCTGAAGACGCGAGCCCCGACGTTTGCTCGACGCGGGCCTTCTGCTCGTTGAACAGGCGTGCGGCCTCGTCCTCCTTGTCGAACAGGACGCCGAAAAGCTTAATCCACTCTACGCGCCCGAGTGCTTCGGGCTCGCTCGACGACTGTTCGGTGAGCACGACGAGCCCGAGCTTCTGCAGCTTTTCCTTCACATCGGGCGTGTGGTTGATCATGGTGTTCTCGATGGCGAGCGTGCAGCCCGAGGCCGATATTCGCTCGTAGTCGGGCGCGCTGTACTTGCCGCCGTAGGCGATCGCCCCACTTTCGAGCGCGCTTTTGAAGCCTGCGACCGAGCAATCGTCGGCCTTCGTGCCCGACATTAAGATATTGTCGTTCGCATCGAGCGCGTCGACCAGGCACATCGTCGCCGACGACACAAGGTACACCTTGTCGGCGGGGCGCCTTATGACCGCGATGTCGGAGCTCAACCCATCAGGTACCTTCGCATCCTGCGGCACCACGAGGAAGCGCTCCCCGTTCGAAACGCAGATAAGC
>DXZV01000174.1:2045-3500 GCA_019419485.1 Collinsella sp. | reverse complement strand
CTGTGTTGGCTGCCGTGCCTGCGAAAAGATTTGCGCACACAGCGCTGTCTCGTTCACCGACACCCGCGAGCGCGAGCTTGTTAACGGCAACACCCGCACGGTGCACGTGGCCGCCATCGACCACGATCGCTGCGTGGGCTGCGGCCGCTGCATTGCGGCATGCAATCAGGATTGCATCAAGCCCGGCTATGACGCCGCGGCCGATGTGCTCAACTGCAAGATCGCCGAGTACACCAAGGCCGTCGTCGACGGGCGCCCGAGCTTCCACATTTCGCTCGCCATGGACATCAGCCCCAACTGCGACTGTCATCCCGAAAACGACACGCCCATCGTCAACGACATTGGCATGTTCGCGAGCTTCGACCCGGTCGCCATTGACCAGGCCAAGATGGAGCACAACCACGAGCATCTGGAGGGCGAGCAGGCCAAGGACCCCTTCTGCATCACGCATCCCGACACCGACTGGCGCGTGTGCATCGCGCACGCCGAGAAGATTGGCCTGGGCACGAGCAAGTACGAGCTTATCGAGGTCAAGTAGCGCCTAGCTATTGGACAAAATAAGCGCCTTTGTAGCGTAAGTTGAGCAAAAGCCGCCCGTGAGCACAGCGCCCACGGGCGGCTTTTTGGAAGTGCGAGGAAAATCGAATAGCGCCGACCACAAACCGATTTTTGGCAACAAAGCCCCAGACGTTGCTTTTTGCCTAAAAATACTCGTCGAGGAAGTTGTTGACCGTGTTCCAGTAGAGCTCGGGGTCAACTTGCACACTCTTGGCGTGGGTGGCGCCATGGATGGTGAGCTTTTGCTTGACCTTGCTGGCGCACGCCTCGTAGTTTTGGTCGAGCATACTGTACGGCACAAAGGTGTCCTGGTCGCCGTGGATAAACAGCATGGGAACCGTCGCGTGTTTGAGTTGCTCCACACTGCTCGCCTTATGAAAGTCGTAGCCCGCGCGCACGTTGCATACCAAGTTTGCTACATCGAGCAAGGGAAAGCTGGGCAGGCCGAACACGTCCTTGAGCTGCAGAGAAAACTCGTCCCAGACACTCGTATAACCGCAGTCCTCGATAATGCATTTCACGTTTGCGGGCAGAGATTCCCCCGCGACGTTCATGGCGGTTGCCGCACCCATCGACTCACCAAAGACCAGGATGCGCGCCTCGGGGTCGGCCTGAACAATTCGCCCGATCCATGCGATAACATCGAGGCGCTCGGGCCAGCCCATGCCGATATAGTCGCCGCCGGAGCGCTCGTGGGCGCGGGCGGCGGGTGCGAGTACGTTCATGCCGCGGTCGTGGAATCGCTTGACGTATCGGGCCATACCGATGGGCTCGTTGGTATATCCATGCAGGCAGACTGGGTAGTCGTGCGTGCTCTCCGACGCAGCAAAATACCAAGCGGCAAGCTCGGTTCCGTCATCTGCGGTGAGGCTGCTGCTCTCGCGATTCTCTTTAAAC
>DXZV01000174.1:0-2035 GCA_019419485.1 Collinsella sp. | reverse complement strand
TTGTCGTTCTTGCTATCCTGCATCATCTTCATGGTGTACGGCGCTTGGGGGTTCAGGGCAAAGTCAAACAGAAAGTTGCCGGCAAATCCGAGCAGCGCAACGACAGCCACCAGTGCAACGATGCCGGCTATCTTGAGCTTTCGATGGAAACGTGCGTTTTGAGACATAAGAAGCTTTCCTATAAGATGTTAATACATCAACATTTAATGCAAGCGCATTATGGACGTTCGCCGTTGATGCGTCAACAGACAAAGAATGGGTAAACAAAGGGTCACGTATGGTGCAAATTTCGCACGTACCTAGACGCTTTGATATAGTGTTGAGAACTCTTTACGTTGGAGGATGTAACCGGCATGTCCGATTCGAGCGACAGTTCTAAGCCGCGACCCAAGACCGCGGCCGTTCCACACTACACGGTGGGCGAGGAGATCATGAACTCCGTCACCCATGGTGTCGGCTGCCTGCTGGGTATCGCGGGCCTGGTGCTCCTGATCGTATTCGCTGCCCTGCGCGGCGGAGGCCCGGCCCACATGGCCGCGGCGATTGTCTATGGTGTCAGCATTATCCTCGAATACCTAGCCTCCACGCTCTACCACGCGATTCAGCCCGCGCGCGCCAAGCGCGTGTTTCGCATCATCGACCACAGCTGCATCTACCTGCTCATTGCGGGCAGCTATACGCCGTTTTGCCTTATCACGCTCGCAAACGACGGCGGCCCTGCGCTGTTCTTTGCCGTATGGGCCATCGCCATTATCGGCATCGCCCTCGAGTGCTTTATGCGCGAGCGTCAACCGCACTGGGTAAGCGGCCTGGTTTACCTGCTGATGGGCTGGCTCGTTGTCTTTAAGCTGCCCGAACTTGTGGCGCTGCTCAACCCCGTGGCACTTGCCCTGCTCGCCGTCGGCGGCGTGTGCTACACCGCGGGCGTGCCGTTCTATATCGCCAAAAACGTGCGCTACCTGCACAGTGTGTTTCACTTGTGGGTGCTCGCCGGCAGTATCTTCCAGTTCATGGCGGTGATCCTCTTCGTAATCTAGCGATCGCGCCTGCGCCCGCGGGCCCGTCCGGGCGCCCGCCGGGTGCAACTGCCGTATCCGCCATCAACGTTTTAACCTGACGTCCCGAATCTTGGAGGTTCGAGAAACTCCCGATGGACATAACCATCTCCCTTATCACCACCCTCGTTTTGACCCTCATCAACGGCTACTTCTCTATGTCCGAGATGGCGCTCACCACGGCCAAGCGCGCCGTGTTGGAGCACGAGGCCGAGGAAGGCGACAAGCGCGCCGAGCGTGCCATTAAGCTGGCTGCCGACTCCGACCAGCTGCTCGCCACCATCCAGGTTGCCATTACGCTCGTGGGCTTCGCCTCGTCCGCCGTCGCCTCGACGAGTCTGTCCGACCCGCTCGCCACGTGGCTCATGAGCTTTGGCATCGCGCCGCTCTCCGCCATCGCGCGCGGCCTGGCGCCGGTCATCATCACCGTCGCGGTCGCCTTCGTGTCCATCGTGATCGGCGAGCTCGTCCCCAAGCGCATCGGCCTGGCCAATGCCGAGGGCGTGTCCAAGCAGGTCGTGGGACCGTTGTCGTTTTTCCAAAAGATCGCCCGTCCGCTCGTGTGGCTGACCGGCGCCTGCTCCGATGGCCTGGCCCGCATCCTGCGCATCAAGAGCGCCGACGACCGCCAAAACGTCTCGGAAGAAGAGATCAAGTACATGGTCTCGGAGCAGGACGACCTGCTCGACGAGGAAAAGCGTATGATCCACGAGATCTTTGACTTGGGCGATACCGTTGCCCGCGAGGTCATGGTGCCGCGCGTGGACACCACCATGTGCGAGGACGACGAGACGGTCGCCGACGTGCTGTCCACCATGCGCCAGACCGGCTTCAGCCGCATCCCCGTCTATCACGAGGATCCCGACAACGTCGCCGGCACTGCGCACATCAAGGACCTGATCCAGCCCGCGCTCGATGGCAAGGGCGACCAGCCCATCGCCGGCTTTTTGCGCGACGCCACCTTTGTGCCCGACACCAAG
>DXZV01000173.1:373-3528 GCA_019419485.1 Collinsella sp. | reverse complement strand
GGCAGCGTCAGATGTGTATAAGAGACAGGGTTGGTGCAGTGCTCGCACAGTTTGACGATGGCCTCGCGCGGATGCTCCGGCAGCGGCGGCACAAACTCCGCACCGATATCGGGCTCGGTGTAGCTAATCCCCGGTCCGTTGAGAATCATGGTCGTCCCTTCTCTTGCCACAGCCCGGCGAGACCGCGGCGCCCCTCTTTTTTTGCAGGCCGGGCATGCCCCCATGCCGTTCACCCGCCATTGTTGACATTGTGTCAAAAATAGTATTGACGAACCGTCAACAATATTCAAGACTGTTAGGCGAACGGTCAGGCAAAAGAGGATGAAAGGCGGCAAAACATGGGCGACAACACAGCAGATACCTCTGTGGTCGATGCCGTCCCCGCATCCGATAGCGCGGCAAAGCGCCTGACAGGCGACGAACGCCGTCGCGAGATCCTCGATGCCGTGCGCACCGTAAGCTCCGAGCTGGGCGTGTCGCATCTTTCGGTATCGGCCGTGACCAAGCGAGCCGGCTGTACGCGCTCATTGTTCTACCACTACTTTGCCGATATGGACGCCGCCGTCACCGCCGTCATGGACGAGGCAATCGACGGTTTTATCTCCGAGCTCGAGCAGTGGAATGCCAGCCGCACGGTTGGCGACATCGAAGGCGCACTCGACACCGTCGCCCCGCTCTTCAAGCGTCTGGTCGCCAGCGGCCACGAGCTGCCGAGCACGCTCACCTCGAGCAGCGGTGCGCTCTACGGCGGCTTTTTGCACAACGTGGTCCAGCGCGTGGCGCAGTATATCTGCGACACCACCGTGGTGGATTTTGTCGCCCATCATGAGCTACGCATCGACCATGTCTACGAGACGTTCTACACCCTCATCATGGGACTGTTGATGTATATCCGCACGCACCCCGATGTGCCCGACGAGACGGTCAAGGAGATTATCGCCTCGACGCTCCACATCGAGGGCTATACCGCCAAGTATCCGGAGCGCAAGCCCCAGAACTGACGCCATTTGGCCAAACTGCCCGCGATCAGAAGAGGGACCGCGGGCGTGTGAAAGGAGAGCAGCATGCTGTTCGATGTTTGGGGTAGCGATACCCTTATCCACTGGGCCGGCTGGGCCATGGTCTTTATTGGCCTGATCGTGCTCAACGAGGTCGGCCGCCGCACCAAGCTGGGCGCGGCAATCATCTTTGGCGTTGCTCCGCTGGCCATGACCATCTACTGCGTCGCCATCGCCGTCGGCGTTTCGCAGGGTGCCGAGTGGGCGCTCACCAACCCCACCCATGTGTACCAGAACAGCTGGTTCCACTACGCCAAGGTATACGCGGCGCTGGCCGGTTGCTGGGGCTTCATTGCCATTAAGTACCAGTGGGGCAAGATCGGCAAGGCGCATTGGTTCCGCGCATGGCCGTTTGTGATCGTCGCTATCAACATCATGATTGCCGTCGTGTCCGATTTCGAGAGTGCCTACCACTTCTTTGTCCTGGGCCAGTCCACCTGGGTCACCTCCGAGGGTGTCACGCAGCTGGCCGGCTGGAACAACGTGTTCAACGGCATCGCCGGTATCATCAACATCTTCTGCATGACCGGTTGGTGGAGCGTCTACGCCTCCGAGGATCAAACCGACATGCTGTGGCCCGACATGACCTGGGTCTACATCATCGCCTACGATATCTGGAACTTCTGCTACACCTACAACTGCCTGCCCACCCACTCCTGGTTCTGCGGCTTTGCGCTGCTGCTGGCGCCCACCGTCGCCGCCTTTATCTGGAACAAGGGCGGCTGGATCCAGAACCGCGCCTTTACGCTGGCCATTTGGTGCATGTTTGCCCAGGTGTTCCCGTACTTCCAGGAGGAGTCCATCTTTGTGACCCACTCCACGCTCGACCCCGGCGCCGCTACCGCGGTCTCGATCGCCGCACTGGTCGCCAACGTCGCCGCGATCATCTACATCGCCTACCGTGCCAAGAAGCTCGGCCGCAATCCCTACAAGCAGGATGTCTTTGAGGGCACCAGCGATTGGGAGAAGGCTACTGCTCGCCGCGCCAAGGTTGATTACGCGCACGCCGAGTAACATGTTGGCCGTTGTTGGCACTTGGGCATAGGCCCGCTCACCAGGCCTTTCAATCCAATGTCTCGCAGAGCCCCCGAAAAGCGTTTCGCTCGCTTTCCGGGGGCTTTTTGTCGTTGCGCCTCTATTCATCTATTCAAAAACACGCGCATATATAAAATCGGATTTCAAATCATGCGGCGGCTCTATGGAGCCCCGTTTTTGGGTACATTGTTGTCCCGATATTGAGCTTGGGGGATATATGAAAGATGAGACGATGGGCCAAGAGGATGCGGTCCAAGATGCAGAAGCGTGTGCCGAGGCCCTGGAGAGTCTAGACCAGATCGCGCTGGCCGAGATTACGTTTGACGATTCGAGCGTTGATGTGCAGGATGAGCCGGAAATCGAGGCGCAGCTCGATGATCAGGATGCAAAAGACGATGGCGCCGCGCCCACCGAAGACGAGGCAGGTCACGAAGACACCAAAAGCGAGGCCGGCAATCAGCCCGAATCCGACACGAGCGAGGAAACCATCTTGCTCGACAGCTTGCCGGCCGAAGATTCGCTGACCCGCGAGCTCCCTGGCTTAGGCTCCGCACCAGCCGTGGACGAGACCATCGCCATGGGCGATATTCCCCTACCGTCCGTTCCCTCGGCACGCGAGGCCGAGGTTCGTCATCGCAAGATGTCGCCCAAGCGCCGCAATCTGATGGTCGCCGGTATCGTGGCCGCCGCGCTCGTCGCCGGCGGTGCAGGCTATGCTGCCTGGAACGGATATCAGCAAGAGCAGGCTGCCATCGCCGCCGCCAATGCCCACACGATGATGTCGGTGCAGATTGGCGTGCATGCCGCGGGCCTCGACTGTTCCACCAGCTCTAAGATTCCCGTACAGGTGAGCGGTCAGGACGCTGATGGCTCATCCGTGAGCGAAACGCTCTATGTTGACGAGCACGGCCGCGGCATCAAACTGCTGCCCGGCGATTACACGCTCTCCATCGCTGCCTCTCCCATCGCGGCCGACGGCACCATCTATACCGTCCCGACCACCAAGGCGCAGGTCACGATCAAGAGCGACGGACAGGACCTAAGCAGCCAGGCCGCCTTTAA
>DXZV01000173.1:0-363 GCA_019419485.1 Collinsella sp. | reverse complement strand
GACGACCAGATCGATGCCGCCGCCAAATATGCCGAGGAGGGAGGCGCGAGCTCCGCCGCCACCGCCAAGGTGCTCCAGCAGGCGGCAACCGCGCGGCGCGACGCCGCCGTCAATGCCGTGAGCGCGCAAAAGGCACAGGCATCCCGTGATGCTGACGCTCGCCACAAGGCAACCGACCTCTACCAGCTCGATATTCCCGTCGAGTGGTACGGCAAGGTCGCAACTTGGCAAAACGGCAGCACGCTATGCATCTATCTGGGCGACGACGCCAATACGCCGCTCGTGACGCTCGTCGCCGTGCGCGATGGCGAGACCTTTACGCCCGATGACGGCGATACGGTTTTGGGCACGGTCGGCCTGGGC
>DXZV01000172.1 GCA_019419485.1 Collinsella sp. | reverse complement strand
CTCGAGGACATCGCCGTCCTCACCGGTGGCCAGGCCGCTCTGGACGAGCTGGGCGTGAAGGTCGCTGACATCACCGCCGATATGCTCGGTACCGCTAAGTCCGTCACTATCTCCAAGGACAACACCGTCGTCGTCGGCGGCGCTGGCTCCAAGGAGGCCATCGACGCCCGCATCGCTCAGATCAAGGGCGAGATGGAGAACACCACCTCTGACTTCGACCGTGAGAAGCTCCAGGAGCGCCTGGCCAAGCTCTCCGGTGGCGTTGCCGTCATCAAGGTCGGCGCTGCTACCGAGTCCGAGCTCAAGGAGATCAAGCACCGCGTCGAGGATGCCCTGCAGGCTACCCGCGCTGCTGTCGAGGAGGGCATTGTCGCCGGTGGCGGCGTCGCCTTCATGGACGCTGCTCCTGCGCTCGATGCTGTCGAGATCGACGACCCCGAGGAGAAGATCGGCGTCGATATCGTCAAGAAGGCTCTGACCGCTCCGGTCGCTACTATCGCCAAGAACGCTGGCTTTGAGGGCGCTGTCGTGGTCGACAAGGTTGCCGAGCTGCCCGCCGGCCAGGGTCTCAACTCTGCCAACGGCGAGTGGGGCGACATGATCGAGATGGGCGTCCTCGACCCCGTCAAGGTCAGCCGCGTCACCCTGCAGAACGCTGCTTCTGTCGCCAGCCTGATCCTCATCACCGAGGCTACCGTCTCCGATGTGCCCAAAAACACTCAGCTTGAGGACGCTATCGCTGCTGCTACCGCTGGTCAGCAGGGCGGCGGTATGTACTAAGGCCGACAAGGTCTAGAACTCCCACCGGGAATCCGGGGGCGTGACGGGGTTTCTCTCCGGAACGTCCTCGGACATGCAAAGAGGCTCCGCATCGCGCTTCGCGCTGCGGAGCCTCTTTGCGTCCTGCGGAATATTCCGGAGAGAAACCCCCGTCACGCCCCCGGATTCCCTGCGTTTACGGCCTTGAGGTCGGCGTGGGCGGAGGACTTGGTTGTTGGGAATACGTGTCCCGGTCGCTGTTTCGTGGCTTTGCCGCGAAAGGCGCGCCGCTTTGGGGCGAGTGGAGGATGTGGTTGTTGCAGTGGCTTGTCCCCTTCGCTGTTTCGCGCTTTGCGCGAAAGGCGCGCTACTTTGGGATGGGTGGGGAACGTGGTTGTTGTGGCAACTGATCCCCACCACAAATTACCCTCGGCATACTTGCGCGAACGATTGCTCGTGCTACACTTGCAAGTGCTGTTTCAGGGCGGGGTGGAATTCCCCACTGGCGGTAAATCGGGCGGTGCCAAAGGGGGGCCGCGGAGCAGGCGAGGCGTCTGCGACCGAGCCGATGAGTCCGCGACCCGAGCGTGTGTTGGTTCGCATGCCGGCTGAACTGGTGAGATCCCAGTACCAACGGTTAGAGTCCGGATGAAAGAGGCAGGTGATCTTAATGTCTGAACAGTCGCAGCATATCCATTTTGAGAACACGAATAGGTGGAGCACCAAACAGCTCGTTACCATGGCGCTGATGTGCGCCTTGGGCGCCCTGTTTATGTATGTGCAGCTGCCCATTCTTCCCTCGGCGCCGTTTTTGACGTATGAACCGTCGCTGGTGCCGGCGATGGTGTGCGGGTTTGCGTATGGTCCTGGTGCCGGCACTGCTGTTGCCGCCATGGCGATCGTAATCCATGCGCTCACCACGGGTGACTGGGTCGGCGCGCTTATGAACCTGGTTGCCACGCTGGGCTACATTCTGCCCGCGGCTATCGTCTACCAGAAGATGCATACCTATAAGGGTGCCGTGATTGGCCTGGTGCTCGGCGTCATTGCCGCTACGGCGTTGTCTATGGTCGCAAACCTTACCATTGGCGTATGGTTCTGGTATGGCTCGGTCGATGTGATCGCCCCGCTTATGATTCCTGCCGTGCTGCCGTTCAACCTTATCAAGACCGTGCTTAACTCGGTGTTGACGCTAGCGGTGTATAAAGCAGTCTCCAACCTCATCACGCCTAAAAAGGACCAGGTCAAAGGCCGCGCATGATTGAGTGTCGGGGCGTTTCCTTTAGCTATGACGGTGCCGTACCGGCACTCGACGGCGTCGATCTGAACATCGAGGACGGGGAGTTTTTCTGCATCCTCGGTGGCAATGGGTCGGGCAAGTCGACGTTTGCCAAGCATCTGAATGCGCTGCTGCAGCCCGATGCGGGCACGGTACGTATCAACGGTATGGATGCGTCCGATCCCGAGCTGGTCTACGACATTCGTTCGACCGCAGGCATGGTGTTCCAGAATCCCGACGACCAGCTGGTGGCAACGCTTGTCGAAGATGACGTTGCGTTCGGTCCCGAAAACCTTGGCGTGCCATCGGCGCAAATTGCGCAGCGCGTACGCGAGGCGCTGAAGGGCGTGGGCCTGGTGGGCTTTGAGCGCCACGAGACCCATGCGCTTTCGGGCGGTCAAAAGCAGCGTGTGGCGCTTGCCGGTGTGCTCGCCATGGAACCGCGCGTGCTCATTTTGGACGAGGCGTCCTCGATGCTCGATCCGCGCGGGCGCAAGGGCCTTATGAAGGCCTGTCACGTGCTGCACGAACGCGGCATGACCATCGTGATGATTACGCACTTTATGGAAGAGGCCGCCGAGGCCGATCGTGTCGCGGTGTTTCGGGCGGGGCGCGTTGCCATGCTCGGTACGCCCGAGGAGATTCTGACGCGGGCAGATGGGCTCGTGGAGCTCAACCTGGATATGCCGGCGTCGTGCTGCTTGGGCATGGCGCTTCGTGCGAAGGGCGTGCCCGTTCATGCGCGGGTGCGCGAGGCGGATATGGTCGCCGAGATTGCGCAGGTATATGCCGACCGGAGTGGGGAAGACACCGCAGGGCGGCCTTCTGCATCCGATTCTCGTGTGCTCGACAACGTCTCCTCTGCAACCGACGGGACAGCCGTGTCGGAGCCCGTCATCGAGATTTCGCACCTCTCGCATAGTTACTCGCTGAGTGCCCGCGAGCGCCGTCGATGGCGCAAGCGCTCGGCCACTGCGGGCAAATCGAATAAACAGGCTCTCTGGGGAAACGACCCCAGCAGCCCGTGGGCGCTGCGCGATGTATCGCTGACGGTGCGTCGCGGCGAGTTCCTGGGCTTGGCAGGTCATACCGGTTCGGGTAAGTCGACGCTAGTCCAGCATCTCAACGGTTTGATTCGCCCCCAGGAGGGATTCGTTCGCGCGCTGGGGCTCGACCTGGCAAACAAGAAAGATGCCGCCGCGGTTAAGGCCAAGGTCGGCGTGGTGTTTCAATATCCCGAGCGTCAGCTGTTTGCCGAAACCGTGACGCAGGACGTGGCGTTTGGCCCGCACAACCTTGGCTTGCCGCAAGATGAAGTCGACCGTCGCGTCGAGTCGTCGCTCTCGCGCGTGGGCCTCGACCTTTCTACGGTCGGCGACAAGAGTCCCTTTGAGCTTTCGGGCGGTCAGCAACGGCGTGTGGCATTCGCCGGTGTGCTCGCCATGGAGCCCGAAGTCCTGGTGCTCGATGAACCCATGGCGGGGCTCGATCCGGCTGCGCACAGGGATTTCCTTGAGC
>DXZV01000171.1:3277-3567 GCA_019419485.1 Collinsella sp. | reverse complement strand
ATCTTGCCCAGGTAGGCTGCGACCTCGTCCTCGTCCTCCCAATTGGAGACATGCGCGCGGATGTCCTCGTGCATGGACACGACTTTGGCGTTGGCGCCGCCGTGGCGCGGGCCCTTGAGCGAGCCGATAGCCGCGGCGTAGGCGGAATACGGGTCGGTGGCCGAGGAGGACAGCACGCGGCAGGCAAACGTGGAGTTGTTGCCGCCGCCGTGCTCGGCATGCAGCATGAGCATCACGTCGAGCAGCATGGCTTCGTCGCGGGTGAATGCCATGCCGCCGCGGAGCACCTG
>DXZV01000171.1:0-3267 GCA_019419485.1 Collinsella sp. | reverse complement strand
GAGGCCGGGTGTGGGGTGCGGTACATGAACCTCGGAGCCGCGACGCTTGGCGACCGAGGCCATATGCGCGAAGGCGGCGATGCGGGGGAGACGGGCGAGCATGGAGATGGCGACGTCGATTTCGTGCTCGGGTGTAATGGCGTCGGGCTCGGCGTCGAAGGCGTAGAGCAGCAGCACGGCGCGCTGAAGCACATTCATGATGCTCGACGACACCGTGGTCATGGGGAACTCGCGGACGTATTCGTCGCTCAGATGCCTAAAAGCACCCAGGCGTCCGCAAAAACCGTCGAGCTCCTCTTTGGTGGGCAGTGAGCCCGTGATGAGCAGGTAGGCGACCTCTTCGTAGCCATAGCGATCCTCGGCCTGGGCGTTGTTGACCAGGTCCTCGATGCTGTAGCCACGAAGCGTGAGTTTGCCCTGATCGGGCACGACCTTTCCGTCGACCTTGTTGTAGCCATGCACATCTGAGATACGGGTGAGACCCGCGACCACGCCCGAGCCGTCGGCATTGCGCAGGCCGCGCTTGACATTGTGCTCAACAAATAGGCCCTCGTCATAAGGGTCAGTCGGCAGGCCATAGTAGAGATTTTCGCTTTCGGGCGAAATCTGGCGGCTCGCTTCGTAATCCAAGACCAGGCGGCTCAGGTGGTCGTCGAAGCGGTAATAGATTTTCTTGGCGTCGTAGGCCATGCGCGCTCCTCTCCGGGCCGCATCGGGGTGACTTGCATGGGCATGCGCGCGTCAGGCTATCCCCAGCGGCTTGCTCGCTACAGGCGGTACATAAAGTTGAAGACGTCCTCGCGTTGGATGGACACGTTGACGCCCGAAAGCTCGCCGGCCTCGGCCAGCGCCTTCTGCAGCTCGGCGAAGTCGAGCTTGGACTCGGCGGTATCGGCCAGCATGGTCATGGTGAAGATGTCCTCGATAATGGACTGCGTGATGTCGCGGATGTCGACGTTGGCCTCGCCTAGGACACGGGTGACGCCGGCGACGATGCCGGGGCGGTTCTTGCCAAGGACGGTGATGACGATACGGGAGGACGAGATCTCGGCCATGGGAAACCCTTTCGCGTGATTGCGGCGCGCGCGGGGCGCTCCGCTACGGTACAGTGTTCATCATTGTACCTGTCTGGCGCAAAAAAGGGCACCTTTGCTGCGGCGTTACACGTCTGCAACATGGGATGCTTGTCTCGCGGGGTGTATTTTTGGCACCCTGGACAGCTCAGGCGGTTCCTGTTGGCGCCGCGATCGGGCGCATTCGCCTGTGCGCTCCGGTGCAAAGACCGTGAACCTTTTGTGGGACACGCGGCGCCGTGGTACCATAGCCGAGTTTGTTGTCTTGGTCGGAAACCAAGACGCCTTATGCGCTGATCGGTAACCAGCGCCTGACCAATAAGGAGTCCTACCATGAAGCAGGGTATCCATCCCCAGTATGTCGAGTGCACGGTGACGTGCTCCTGCGGCAACACCTTCAAGACGCACGCTACCGTGTCCGAGATGAAGGTCGAGCTTTGCAACGAGTGCCACCCGTTCTACACCGGCCAGCAGAAGTTCGTCGACACCGGTGGACGCGTCCAGCGCTTCGCCGACAAGTTCGGTGGCGCCGCTGCCGCCCAGCTCAAGAAGGCTGAGGAGGCCAAGGCTGCCAAGGCCGCCAAGGCTGCTGAGGCCGAGGCTGCTCGCAAGGCCGCCGCTGAGGCTAAGGCTGCCGAGAAGGCTAAGCGTGCCGCTAAGTTTGCCGAGGAGGCTGCCAAGCAGGCCGCCGAGGCTCCTGCAGAGGCTCCCGTCGAGGAGGCCGCTGCCGAGGCCGAGACCACCGAGGCTGCTGAGTAAATAGCTCGCCGCGGAATCGCTCGCATTCATGGCATAAGGGCCGTGCATCCGTTCGGGTGCGCGGCCCTTTTCTTATTATTGGTGCAAGCTAGCTCGTCCCCATTGCACCAGATTGGTGCGGAGGGGACAGGTTGGTTTGCACCAAATGGCAGAGAGACGGCGTTTTCCCAGATAAAAGCTGCCAAAATAAACCAGTCCCTTTTTGGCAGGTTGGTCGTAGTTATTACGTGGCGGTTGAGGTCGACCGCATAGGGTGCGTCCTGTTTGGCTAAAGTACAACTATCTGTGTTTAACTCGCTCGGAGCTGCATGGCACGGGCGATGGCCAAAAAGGAAACAACATGGGATTCATGTCAAAGCTGCTGTCCTTTGGATCCGATAAGGACCTTAAGCGCTACTACAAGATCGTCGACCAGATCAACGGTCTTGAGCCCCAGTTTGAGAAGATGACCGAGGAGGAGCTCCGCGCCCAGACCGATAAGTTCCGTGAGCGCTACGCCAACGGCGAGTCGCTCGACGATATGCTCCCCGAGGCCTTTGCCACCGTGCGTGAGGCTTCCAAGCGCACCATGGGTATGCGCCACTTTGACGTGCAGCTCATTGGCGCCATGGCACTGCACGAGGGCCACATCGCCGAGATGAAGACCGGCGAAGGTAAGACCCTCGTCTCCACGTTGGCTGGCTATCTCAACGCTATTGCCGGCAAGGGCGTGCACGTCGTTACTGTCAATGATTACCTTGCCAAGCGCGACTCCGAGTGGATGGGCCGCATCTATAAGTACCTGGGCATGACCGTCGGTCTGCTCCAGAACAACATGCCGCTCGAGCTCAAGCGCCCGGCCTACCAGGCCGACGTCACCTACGGCACCAACTCCGAGTTCGGCTTTGATTACCTGCGCGACAACATGGTCACCAGGCCTGACATGCGCGTCCAGCGCGGCCACCACTACGCCATCGTGGACGAGGCCGACTCCATTCTCATCGACGAGGCCCGCACACCGCTCATCATCTCCGGCGCCGGCACCAAGTCCGCCAGCACCTACAAGGACTTTGCCCGCGCCGTCCGCGGGCTCACGCCCGACGTGGACTTTGAGATGGACGAGGCCAAGCACACCATCGCCGCCACCGACGACGGCCTGAAGAAGATCGAGCGCGCCCTGGGCATCGATGACATCTACGCCGACGCCTCCGGTCAGCTGGTCAACCACCTGCAGCAGGCGCTCAAGGCCCAGTACATGTTCCACAGGGACCAGCAGTACGTGGTCACCGACGGCGAGGTCAAGATCGTTGACGAGTTCACCGGCCGCATCATGGAGGGCAGGCGCTACTCCGAGGGCCTGCACCAGGCCATCGAGGCCAAGGAAGGCGTCATCGTCCGCGAGGAGAACCAGACGCTGGCCACCATCACCCTGCAGAACTACTTCCTCATGTACGAC
>DXZV01000170.1 GCA_019419485.1 Collinsella sp. | reverse complement strand
GCTGCAAGGGTGCAACCGGCACCGAACGCGAGACGGTGCTTTTGGCCAACAAGGGCGTCGACAACAAGACCGTTCCCGTCATTCTCTGTGACGAGGACGACGTCGCCGGCAACCACGGCGCCACCATCGGTCACGTCCGCGACGAGCAGCTGTTCTACCTCGCCTGCCGTGGCCTTGACCAAAACGCCGCCGAGGACCTGTTCATCCGCGCCAAGCTGGAGGACGCCGCGCTTTCCGCCACCGACGAGCGCACCCGCGCCGCCGTCGTCCGCCTAGGCAACAACCTGATCGACAACTTTGAAGAGGAGCTCGCATGATCGACACCGAGCACGTTAAATGCGATACCTGTACTGCCCCCGAGCCCATGGAGCTCGACGCCAGCGACGAGGCTTCGCGCGGCTGGCCCACCGTGGACATCGAGACCAACCCCTACAAGGGCCAGTTCCCGCTGTTCCAGCAGCACCCCGAGATCGCCTTCCTCGATAGCGCCGCCACCGCGCAGCGCCCTGCCTGTGTGCTCGACGCCGAACGCGACTTCTACCAGCGCATGAACGCCAACCCCCTGCGCGGCCTGTACTCGCTGTCCGTCGAGGCCACCGACGCCATCGCGAAGGTCCGCCAGCAGATCGCTGACCTCATCGGCGCCTCACAGGCCAACGAGGTCGTCTTCACCCGCAACACGAGCGAGTCGCTCAACCTGGTCGCTAAGAGCTTTGCGCCCACAGTGCTCGAACCGGGCGACGAGGTCGTCATCACCATCATGGAGCACCACTCCAACCTGATTCCGTGGCAGCAGGTCTGCCGCGAGACCGGCGCCAAGCTCGTCTACCTCTACCCCACCAAGACCGGCCAGCTCACCACCGAGGAGGTTCTTGCCAAGGTGGGTCCCAAGACCAAGATCCTGGCCGTGGGACAGGTCTCCAACGTGCTGGGCGTCGAGAACCCGGTCAAGAACCTCGGCAAACTCGTGCACAAGTACGGCGGCTACCTGGTCGTCGACGGTGCACAGTCGCTGCCGCACATGCCGGTCGATGTGGCCGACCTGGGCGCCGATTTCTTTGCCTTTAGCGCGCACAAGGCCATGGGCCCCATGGGCATTGGCGTGCTGTGGGGCAAAATGGACCTGCTCGACGCCATGCCACCCATGCTCACCGGCGGCGAGATGATCGATTCGGTCACCGAGCAGGACGCCGTCTGGGCGCCCGTCCCCGAGAAATTCGAGGCCGGCACGCAGGACGCCGCCGGCATCTTCGCCACGGGTGCGGCACTCGACTACCTGGTCAACACGGTGGGTTACGAGAACATCCAGGCACGCGAGCAGGCACTCGTCCACTACCTGATGGGCGAGCTCATGCAGCTCGACTTTGTCCAGATCATCGGCTCCATCTATTGGGACAACCACCACGGCGTTGTAAGCTTTAACGTCAAGGGTATCCACCCCCACGATGTCGCGAGCATCATGGACATGGACGGCGTCTGCATCCGCGCCGGTCACCACTGCGCGCAGCCGCTGCTCACCTGGCTGGGCGTCGAGAACCTTGCCTGCTGCCGCGCCAGCGTAGCCTTCTACAACGACAAGGCCGACATCGACAAGTTCATCGCCGGCCTGCATCACGTTTGGAGCACGTTCAATGGGTAATCTGTACACCTCCACCACATTTATGGAGCACAACTCGCACCCCGACTACAAGTACGAGATGGACGCCCCCACGCACGAGCACGACGGCATCAACCCCAGCTGCGGAGACGAGCTCACCTTGCAGCTGCGTGTCGAGAACGGCGTGATCGAGGAGGCCTCCTTTACCGGCCACGGCTGCGCCATCAGTCAGGCCAGCGCCGACATCATGGCCGACCTCATCACCGGCGAGACGGTCGAGGAAGCGCGTCGCTTGGCAGGGCTCTTCCTCGCCATGATCCGCGGCGAGAAGCTCTCCGAGGAGGACCTGGAAGATCTGGACGAGGCCGCCCAGCTCCAGGACATCTCGCACATGCCCGCCCGCGTTAAATGCGCCGAGCTCGCCTGGCGCACCCTCGACGGCATGCTCACGGGACAAAATAATCAGTAGTATTTGTCCCAAATCTTAAGAATTTTGTTGGCCGGATCGCTTGACAAGAGTGGTTCGGCCATTTTCTATTCCGAGAGCTCAGCCTGTGCCTTCACCCGCGCATAAGCGCGCACGATACGAGATACGGTACTCTTGCTGATTCCCGTATACCGTTCGACCTCGCGCACCGTGTAGCCGCCATCGTGCAGAGCGAAAATGATTCTGTCTCGCCGCGAGGGCGCAACGGTCTTGAGTTCGTTGAGCGGCACGCCCAGGCGCTTCGCCATCTTGTCGGCAAAGGCGTGGCGTTCCCACTCTGTCTCATCCATATCGTGAATCACCGGATCGGAACCATCGGGCATCGACAGAGAATAATCCAGAAACCCCTTGGCAGACTCAAAGAGCTCGAGCACACAAGAAGGGTCCGAAAATCCCCTCGTCGTATCGTTGTCATACGCTCGCAGATACTCGGCAAAGCTGCTCCACGGATAACGCTCGATCAGAGCGATACCCGCCTCCTGCGGATTAGCGTGAACATAGCGAATGGCGGCCATTAGATAACGGTCGGTATCGAGCGAGCGCCGGTCAAAACGGTTCTGGAACAGATGACCTGTGCGCCCCGTGCGTTTATTGAACCGCCGCGCGTACGTCAAAAGCAGCCGGTGCATCGCCGCGCTCATCGCGTCCTCGTAATCTGCAAGCACCAGATGCACGTGATTGCCCATAAGGCACCAGGCGATAACCGTCACGCCCGCCTCGCGGCAGCACTCGCGCATCAGCTCCAAAAACTCCCACCGGTCTTCATCGCCCTCAAAGATGAGCTGCTTGCCCACACCGCGGGCACAGACATGGTAAAAGCCGGTAACCGTTCTCCAAACGCGCTGCATGGCGCTCCCTTCGCCGGGATCTGATTGCCATCCAATACAGCACGATTGAAGCGTGCCATCAAAACATTCACGCAAAACAATACACTCGCGCGGCCAAAGGCAGTAAACGGGCGGCGAACGGCGCCGTTGCAACAGGTCAGACCCCGCAACGCATACAAGAGCTGACCAAAAGCTTGCCCAAGACGAACCCCCTCTACGGAAGTTCGCGACCACAGAACATATAGTTAAACCGTTTCAATTAAAACTTCCGGACTTCTCGCTACGAAAACTGAGCCGTTCGCCGAATATTCCGTGCATTTCGCGGTATTATAGGGGCTGCATGTCATGTCCCTTTCGAAGGGTCGCCCGGCAATCGCCAGCCACGACCCCCAGACGGGACGCCAACACGATAGAGAGGAGAGGCATGCAGTACTCACAGGAAGTGGAGAACATGTGCCCCGTTGCCAAGGGTGCATACCACGGCCCCGCACCCATCCCCGAGGAGGGCAAGTGGGTCCAGGCTAAGGAGATTTCCGACATCTCCGGTCTTACGCACGGTGTGGGTTGGTGCGCACCTCAGCAGGGCGCCTGCAAGCTCACGCTGAACGTCAAGGACGGCATCATCGAGGAGGCCCTCGTTGAGACCATCGGCTGCTCCGGCATGACCCA
>DXZV01000017.1 GCA_019419485.1 Collinsella sp. | reverse complement strand
CTAGGCGGGCGCTTTTACCGGGCGGCTAACCCACACAAACCCCCGAAGAGCCACAAAGAAGGCCCCGAAAGGGGCCTTCTCCATATTTATTTAGATAAACCAGTCCGGTGTGTGACGTATTGGACCCGAGAGATCCGTGGCTGCCCGAAAGGCATTAGGTTGATCGCGAGTTCCGCACGAGCCGGAGAGCACTTAATGTGCTCTCCGTGCGAGCAGGACTGTCCGGGCAGGCAACCTAATGCCTTTCGGGCAGCCACGGACCAACTTACTTCAAACCGCCGTTACGACAGCGCAATGCCGCCAAGCCAGCCCCAACGCACGCCAGAGCCCGTACCGTAGAACGAAATAAACGAATCGAGCGACTTCGACGTAATGGGACCTTCGTTACTCATAACGATGCCACCGCCGATATAGATGCCCACGTGGCCATACAGCAGGCCCGGCGCACCGGTGCCGCTATGTGAGGAGTCGGCCACGATCATGCCCACCTGCAGCGCCGAGCGGTCGGAGCTATAGCACCAGGCGTTAAACATATCGCACGCGTTACCGCCAAAGTAGCCAACGCCGGCGTTACGGAAGACATTGGTAACCCACGCCGCGCACCAGTTCTGACCCGGCGAAGGTGTGGAGTAGCACGCGTTGACGACGGCCTGCTGCTTGCCCGAGCCGGCATTCTGCTGCGGAGTTCCGGGCGCATACGATCCACCGCCCGAGCTCGAACCACCCGAGTAGGAATTGTTCTTGTTCGCGGCGGCTGCGGCAGCGGCAGCGGCCTTCCTGGCAGCCTCCTCGGCCTGGGCGGCAGCGAGAATCTCGGAATCGCGTTGAGCCATGAGCTCCTTGACGTCGTCGGAAAGACCGTTCAGCACGGTCTGGACCTCTTGCTGCTTTGCCTGCATGTCCTGCATCTGGGCAGTCTGCTGGTCCTTGAGCTTCTCTAAGTCGGCCTTCTGCGACTCAAGCTCTGTCTTTTGCGCATCGAGCTCTTCCTGGATGGTCTGAATGTCCTCGATTGCGTCGCGGTCGCTCTTGTTGATCTTCTCAACATAGTGCGCATTGGCGACGAGCTCCTCAAACGAACCCGAAGCGAGCAGCAGCGACAGGATGTTGGTACCGCCCGATTTATAGCTGGCGGAAACGCGATCGGAAAGATCGTCGCGCTTCTTTTTGAGCTCGGCCTTCTTTTCATCGATCTGCGCCTGCGTGCTGTCAATCTTGCCCTGTACGCCCTCGATATCGTTGAGGGTCTGGGCGTTCTTGTTGGCCAGCGCCGCGTATTCATTTGCGATGCTGTCGAGCTGGGCCTGAACCTCGTCGAGCTGGGCCTGGGCGGCATTCAGTTTATCGGTGGTTTCTTTGGAAGCCTCCGCCGCATGGGCGCGAGTGGGCAAGCCAAAAAGAACTGCCGCAGAAGCGGCGCCGAACAGGGCCTTAAGGACAGTGCGGCGCGAGAGCTCCTGGGAAAGGATGGAATCGCTGTTTGGTGACATATGTACTCCGTTACATGCCTATTTATATGTCGCTCAACTCATACATATTAGCGTACATATGGCGCGTCCCAACGATTTCCACGAACGGCAGGAAACTGCAAGGTCGACGGCTCGTAAGCAAATGCCAAAGATCAGGTTATGCGCACGCAAGCTCTTGTATGAGTACGTTAACATAATCCTCTGCTTTTCCTGCCGCGCACGTTCTTGGCGCCCCTGCCTGCGCTATACTCCCCTCAAGAAGTGTTCCTGATTCGATAGGAGACTACATGTCCAAAGCACTCGACCCCAAAGACACCTGCGTCCTCGTAACCGGTGGCGCCGGTTTTATCGGCTCGCACACCGTCGTTCAGCTGCTCGAGGGTGGCTACCAGGTCGTCATCGTCGATGATCTCTCCAACTCCAGCGCCGTCGCCGTCGACCGCGTCAAGACCATCGTGGGCGATGAGGCCGCCAAGAACCTCACCTTCTACGAGGCCAACGTGCTCGACCGTGATGCGATGAACAAGATCTTCGATACCCATCAGATTGACCGCGTCATCCACTTTGCCGGCTTTAAGGCCGTCGGCGAGTCGGTGAGCAAGCCCGTCGAGTACTACCACAACAACATCGAGAACACCCTGGTGCTCATCGACGTCATGCGCAACCATGGCTGCAAGTCCATCATCTTCTCGAGCTCCTCGACCGTCTACGGCGACCCGGACAACCCGCCCGTCACCGAGGAGGATCCCAAGAAGCCCGCGACCAACCCCTATGGTTGGACTAAGTGGATGATCGAGCAGATCCTTATGGACGTCCACACCGCCGACCCCGAGTGGGACGTCGTGCTGCTCCGTTACTTCAACCCCATCGGCGCTCATCCGTCGGGCCTGATCGGCGAGGACCCCAAGGGCATCCCCAACAACCTGGTGCCCTATGTCGCCCAGGTCGCCGTGGGCAAGCTCGAGGCCGTTCAGGTCTTTGGCAACGACTACCCCACCCCCGACGGCACCGGCGTGCGCGACTACATCCACGTGTGCGATCTGGCCTCTGGCCACGTTGCCGCCCTTAACTGGATGAACGGCAAGACCGGCGTCGAGATCTTTAACCTGGGCACCGGCACCGGTACCTCGGTACTCGAGGTCGTCGCCGCCTTCTCCAAGGCTTGTGGCAAGGAGCTGCCCTACGTGATCCGCGAGCGCCGCGCCGGCGACATCGCTGCCAACTGGTGCGATGCCTCCAAGGCCGAGCGCATGATGGGCTGGAAGGCCCAGTACGACATCGCGGACATGTGCCGCGATAGCTGGAACTGGCAGAGCCATAACCCCAATGGCTTCGCCGACGCCGAGTAGCAAAAACCTACATACCGCTCTTGCCCCGATCTCACGTTGTGAGGTCGGGGCTTTTTCATGGCATGTAACCATTCGCCGAAAATCGACCAACTTTTTTATCTTGCCTGTACATGTTTAAACAACATGTTTTACAATAGGCGTATCGAATCAGAACATCGGAGGCGGACTGCACACCCATCGGCAGGCCGACCCCACAACAAGAAGGTTGGTGAGCGCATTCATGGAGCGTGCAAGCGGCGTCCTCATGCCCGTCTCATCTCTGCCCGGACCATACGGAATCGGCGGCTTTGGCTGGAATGCCTACGACTTCGTCGATTTTCTCGCCTCGTGCAAACAACATTACTGGCAGATTCTGCCCCTTACGACGACCAGCTATGGCGATTCGCCCTATCAGTCGTTCTCGGCCCGCGCAGGCAACCCCAACTTTATCGACTTTGCCGAGCTTATCGAGGCAGGGTATCTGGAGCAGCGCGATATCGATGGCGTGTATCTGGGATCCGACCCCAGCAATGTCGACTACGGTGCCATCTTTGGGGGTCGCCGTCAGATTCTCGACCGCGCCGCCGAGCGCTTTGCTGCCGACAAGCCGGCCGATTTCGATGACTTTATCCAGGCCAACGAGGACTGGCTCATCCCCTACTGTGAGTTCATGACCGTCAAAGAGGAGTGCGGTCTCAAGGCGTTTTGGGAGTGGCCCGCGGAACTCCGCACCCGCGGCGAGGCTTCCGCCAAGGTCTGCGCCGACCATCCGGCGCGTATGCTCTACCACCAGATGACGCAGTACTTCTTCGATCGCCAGTGGAGCCGCCTCAAGGCCTATGCCAACGAGCGCGACATTCTCATCATCGGCGACCTGCCCATCTATGTCTCGCGTGACTCCGTCGAGATGTGGGCGACACCTGAGCTCTTTAAGATCGACGCCGCCGGCAATCCCGTGAGCGTCGCCGGCACGCCGCCCGACCAGTTCTCGGCCACCGGCCAGTACTGGGGCAACCCCATCTACGACTGGGACGCCATGGAGGCCGACGGCTTCTCCTGGTGGGAGGGCCGCATTCGCGCCGCCCTCGACATGTACGACGTCATCCGCCTGGATCACTTCCGCGGCTTCGAGGCCTATTGGGAGGTGCCGTTCTCCTCGCCCGATTCGTCCTACGGTTCGTGGACGCAGGGTCCCGGCCTCAAGTTCTTCAAGACGCTCGAGGAAAAGCTCGGCACGCTGCCCATCATCGCCGAGGACCTGGGCTTCCTCACCCCCGGCGTCATCGACATGCGCGACAACTCGGGCTTCCCCGGCATGAAGATCCTGCAGTTTGCCTTTGAGGGCACCAACTCGTACTACCTGCCGCATAACTACATCGCCAACACCGTCGCCTATGTGGGCACCCACGATAACGAGACGGCGCGCGGTTGGTTTGAGGGAACGGCCACCCCGCGTCAGCGCGAGCAGGCAGCCCTGTACACCCATCAGCAGGCCGGCGAACCCATGGCAGATGCACTCAATCGCACCATCGCCGCCAGCGTGAGCGACACGTGCATCTACACCATGCAGGACCTGCTCAACTTGGGCAACGAGGCGCGCATCAACACCCCTGCCACGCTGGGCGGCAACTGGACCTGGCGCATGCTCGACGGCGCCATCACCCGCGAGCTCGAGCACAAACTCACCGACTGGACCGAGACCTACTTCCGCATCCCGTCGGAAGCCGAAATCGAGCTTCCTCAATAGGAGCTACCGCGCCCGACCCCTCCCCACCGTGCGGACGCGCTTGCTTTTCCCGCGCGAGGCCACCCCAATCCCCTCGCGCGGGCTTCTTATGAATTGCAGACATGAAACAACCCATCACAGGAGAAAACATGCCCCAAATTAACCTCATGGAACTCGCCGAGCAGTCTTTTGGCACCTCGCTCGAGCAGCTCGACGACCGTCGCATTTACAAGCTGCTGGTCAAACTCGTGCAGGAGCGCTCCGCCACCTGCCCGCTCAACAACGGCAAGAAAAAGCTCTATTACATTTCCGCCGAATTTTTGATCGGCAAGCTGCTCATCAACAACATGATCGACCTCGGCATCTACGACGAAGTTAAGGACCAGCTCACCGCCGCAGGCCACGACCTCAACAAGATCGAGGAATTCGAGGTCGAGCCGTCGCTCGGCAACGGCGGCCTGGGCCGCCTGGCCGCGTGCTTCCTGGATTCCATCGCCACGCTGGGCTTGACCGGCGATGGCGTGGGCCTCAACTATCACTACGGTCTGTTCCGTCAGCGCTTTGTCGACAACCAGCAGAAGGCCGTCCCCGACGAGTGGCTCGGTGAGCAGGACATCCTAGTCGACGATGACCGCTCCTACACCGTCGAGTTCGGCGATTTTGCCGTTACCTCCAAGCTCGTCAACATCGATGTGCCCGGTTACGACCAGCCCACCAAAAACCGCCTGCGCCTGTTCGACCTGGCGAGCGTCGACGACGGCCTGGTCCCCGGCAGCTCCATCGACTTCGACAAGACCGAGATCGCCAAGAACCTCACCTTGTTCCTCTACCCCGACGATTCCGACGAGCAGGGCCGCCTACTTCGCATCTATCAGGAGTACTTCATGGTGAGCAACGCCGCCCAGCTCCTGATCGACGAGGCCGTCGAGCGCGGCAGCAACCTGCACGATCTGGCCGACTACGCCGTGGTCCAAATTAACGACACGCACCCCACCATGGTCATCCCCGAGCTCATTCGCTTGCTCACCACCGAGCATGGCATCGAGTTTGACGAGGCAGTGACCATCGTACGCTCCATGGTCGCCTACACTAACCACACGATTCTTGCCGAGGCGCTCGAGAAGTGGCCGCTCGCCAGCCTGCAGAAGGTCTCCCCTGCCATCGCCGACATTATCGTCAAGCTCGATGAGATCGCGAAAGCCGAGCACGATGACCCGCGCGTCGCCATCATCGACGAGCACGACACCGTCCACATGGCCCACATGGACATCCACTTTGGCTTCTCCATCAACGGCGTAGCCGCACTCCACACCAAGATCCTGGAGGACACCGAGCTTCATCCGTTCTACGAGATCTATCCCGAGAAGTTCTCCAACAAGACCAACGGCATCACCTTCCGCCGCTGGATCCATGGGGCCAACCCTGCGCTCGCCAGCCTGCTCGACGATGTGATCGGCACCGACTGGCGCAGCACCGGCGATCTGAGCAAACTCGCCAACTTCGCCGACGATAAGGATGTTCTTGAGCGCCTGGCCGCCACCAAGGTCGAGGCCAAGGCCATCATGCGCCAGTTCATGGCGCTCGAGCAGGGCGTGACCATTCCCTCCAACGCCATCATCGATGTCCAAGTCAAGCGCATCCACGAGTACAAGCGCCAGCAGATGCTCGCGCTCTACATCATCTGGAAGTACCTCGACATCAAGAACGGTAACAAGCCCGAGCATCCCGTCACCATCATCTTTGGCGGCAAGGCAGCGCCTGCCTACACCATCGCTCAGGACATCATCCACCTGATCCTGACGCTGTCGCAGTGGATCGCAAACGACCCCGATGTGGCCCCCTACCTGCAGGTTGTCATGATCGAGAACTACAACGTCACCGCCGCCGAGCGCGTGATTCCCGCCGCCGACATCTCCGAGCAGATCAGCTTGGCCTCCAAGGAGGCGAGTGGTACCTCCAACATGAAGTTCATGCTCAACGGCGCTTTGACCCTGTGCACGCTCGACGGCGCCAACGTCGAGATTGCCGAGCTCGTGGGCGACGAGAACATCTATACCTTTGGTGCCTCGTCCAAGCAGGTCGAGCAGCTCTACGCCGACGGCACCTACAACGCCGGTGCGCTCTACCGCAAGCCCGGCATTAAACTGCTAGTGGACTTCATCACCAACCCGGCCTTTATGGCGACCGGCAACGCTGAGCGCCTGCAGCGCCTGCACGACGACATTAAGGGTAAGGACTGGTTTATGGCCCTACTCGACATTGAGGAGTACATCCAGACCAAGGAGCGCGTGCTGGCCGACTACGAGGACCAGGACGCTTGGATGCGCAAGGCGCTGATCAACATCGCCAACGCCGGCACCTTCTCGTCCGACCGTACGATCTCCCAGTACAACGACGAGATTTGGCACCTGAGCTAATTTCGTTTCCTTTACCCATCCTCTTGAAAGCGGAGTCGCGGCAACGCGGCTCCGCTTTTTTGCCCGCGTGTTGCCCGTGGCCCGCCTCGACAAAATCGTCTCAATCTGTAACACCTACTCGGCCAAAACGGCCCTACCTGTTACAGATCAAGACAAACCGATCCTTTTCCCTAGGGTTTATCTCAATCTGTAACATCTAACGTCCGAAATCCGCCCTTACTGTTACAGATCGAGACAAATGGATAAGCCGGCTAAAACAATCTCGTTCTGTAACAGGTAGCTGCCGAAATCAGCCTCTCGTGTTACAGATCGAGATGAAAGGATAGGCAGCTCGATGCTGTCTCAATCTGTAACATCTAGACCCAATTTGGCCCTCCTCCTGTTACAGATCAAGACAAACCGGCAGATCAACGGCCCCAGCACAAAGAAAGGCTCCCCTCTCGCCTAGTGGACGGAAGGGGAGCCTTATATGTGACCACGGCAAAAGGATGGCAAAGCCGCAGTCGCCCAAAAGGAGGGCCTGATTGGATCGGGCCTAGATAAGGTTCTTGCCAGACACCTTATCGAAGAGATGGGTCGCGTTCTTCTCAAACTTGAACCAGATGGGGTCGCCCGCCTTGAGCGCACCCTTGGCCTCGAGATCGACGACGGGGATGATCAGGACAAACTGGCCGTCGGGAGACATCACATGAACGTGCTCGGTCGAACCCATGAGCTCGGTGACCTCGATGGTGCCCTGAAGCGCACCCTCCTCGCCCTTTTCGGCAAGCAGAATCTGCTCGGGACGTACGCCGGCCGTGATCTCCTTCACGTCGCCGCCGTCCCAATTAAGGGCGAGCTGAGCGCAGGTCTCGGGGGCCAGCGCGACATTCATGTCGTCGGTCTTGACGGTAAAGCCGTCGCCCGAGCGCACCAGCTGGGCATCGAAGAAGTTCATCTGCGGCACGCCGATGAAGCCGGCGACGAAGATGTTCGCGGGATGGTTGAAGACCTCCTGCGGCGTGGCGATCTGCTGGACAACGCCGTCCTTCATGACCACGATACGGTCGCCGAGAGTCATGGCCTCGGTCTGGTCGTGAGTAACATAGATGAACGTACCCTTGATCTCGTGGCGCAGCTTGATGAGCTCGGCACGCATCTGGTTACGAAGCTTGGCATCCAGGTTGGACAGCGGCTCGTCCATCAGGAAGACCTTGGGGTCACGCACGATGGCGCGGCCGATGGCGACGCGCTGGCGCTGGCCGCCCGAGAGCGCCTTAGGCTTGCGGTCGAGGTACTCGGTGATACCCAAGATCTCGGCAGCGGAGCGAACCTTGCGGTCGATCTCGTCTTTGGGGACCTTCTTGAGCTCAAGCGTAAACGCCATGTTCTCGTACACCGTCATGTTGGGGTACAGAGCGTAGCTCTGGAACACCATGGCGATGTCGCGGTCCTTGGGCGCCACGTCGTTGACGCGCTTGCCGTCGATGAGCACGTCGCCCGAGGTAATGTCCTCCAGGCCGGCAACCATGCGCATCGTCGTGGACTTACCGCAGCCAGACGGGCCAACGAGGACGACGAACTCCTGGTCGTGAACGGTGAGGTTGAAGTCCTCTACAGCGAGCACACCGTCCTCGGTAACCTTGAGGTTGTGCTTCTTCTCCTCGGTCTTCTTCTTTTTGCCAAAGAAGCCCTTCTTTTTTGACTCGTTGTTGGGATACACCTTCTGAACATGTTTGAGAACGATCTCGGCCATGTCTCTACCTTTCGATACGCGGCGCCGCGCTGAGGGGCGCCGCCAAAACTTGCAAAACAGTTACGGCATCAGCCCTTGACGGCACCTGCCACCACACCGTCGATGATGTACTTCTGGCAGAAGATGTACATGATGACGATGGGGACAACGACCATCATGATGCAGGCCATCATGGGGCCGAGCTCGACGTGGCCATAGCCGCCGCGGAAGTACTGGATCAAAATAGGAATGGTCTTGTACTTGGTGGAGTCGAGCGTAAGGTAGGGCAGCAGGTAGTCGTTCCAGACCCACATGGTCTCGAGGATGCCGACCGAAAGATAGGTGGGCTTCATAATGGGAAGGACGATCTTAAAGAACACCTGAACCGGGTTGCAGCCGTCAATCATGGCCGCCTCCTCGATCTCGAGCGGGATGTTCTTTACAAAGCCGGCGAACATAAAGACCGCCAGGCCCGCGCCAAAGCCCAGATAGATAAAGCAGATGTTGAACGGCGTATTAAAGCCGATGCGGTCCGCCAAATTGGACAGCGTGAACATGAGCATCTGGAACGGTACGACCATCGAGAACACGAACAGGTAATAGAAGAAGTTCGAGATCTTGTTGTTGACACGAACCACGTACCAAGCGCACATGGAGCAGCACACCAGAATCAGCACGACCGACGTGACTGTGATGATGAGCGAGTACATAAACGCCGAGGCAAAGCCCTGCTCGTTAAGAGCGTGCACGTAGTTTGCGAGGCCGTTGAACGTCTCGGGCGTGAGCAGATCGAACGCCGTGGTGGTGCTGATTGCGGTCCCCTTCTTAAAGGAATTGAGCGCAATCATGAACACGGGGTAGATCCATGCGAGCGACAGGATCGTAAAGAAGATCGAGAGCGCGCGGTTAATAGCCTTATCGCGTTTCATTACTGCTGCACCTCCTTGGACCTCGTGGCCTTAAGCTGGATCATAGAAATAGCGACAACCAGGATGCAGAAGATAACTGCCTTGGCCTGACCGATGCCCTGCCATGCGATGCCAGCACGCGAATAGAACGTGTTGTAGATGTTCAGGGCGAGCATCTCGGTAGAGTGCGCCGGGGCACCACCGGTAAGGGCGAGGTTCTGGTCGAACAGCTTAAAGCCGTTGGTGATGGACAGGAACAGGCAGATGGTGATGGTCGGCATCAGGTTGGGGATCTTAACCTTCCAAAACGTCTGCCATGCCGTAGCGCCGTCGACCTTGGCGGCCTCGATGTAATCAGACGGAATGGACTGCAGACCGGCGATGTAGATGATCATCATGTAGCCGACCTGTTGCCACAGGGTCAGGATGATAAGGCCCCAGAAGCCAGCGGCGGAGTTGAGGGCGATAAGCTGGGCACCCACGTTGGAGAGCAGGCAGTTGATCAGAATCTGCCAAATGTAACCCAGTACAATGCCGCCAATCAGGTTAGGCATAAAGAAAATCGTACGGAAGATGTTGGTGCCCTTGAGCGCCTTGCGGGTGAGCGCCTGCGCAATGGCCAGCGCGATCACGTTGATGAGCACCGTCGACAGGAAGGCAAACGCCACGGTAAAGAAGAACGACGTGGAGAACTGCGGGTCGGTCAGTGCGCGCACGTAGTTCTCGATACCGACAAAGTGCGCGTTATTGATGGTAATAAACTGGCAGAACGAGAGATAGAAACCCTGGATAAAGGGAATCACGAACCCGATCATAAACGCCAGGCACGTGGGCAGCATAAAGAGCGGCCACCAGCGCTTGAGTGCTTTGCCCATAGAAGGGTCCTTTCAATATGCAGGGGGCGGGCAAACCTACGTCTGCCCGCCCCCTGTCGCTAATCAGATAGCTTGGGCAGCAACTGCTTACTCGGAAGCAGCCTTCTCGGTCTTCCAGCCATCGACGAAGGCGTTCTTGACGCCGTCCCACTTGGTGTTGTCGGCAGCATAAGCGATGAGAGCCTGCTTGAGGTTCTTCTTCCACTCCTCGGAGGGGATGTAAACGAAGTCCCAAGCGACAGTCTTCTTGCCGTCCTTGGCCATAGCAACGGCCTGCTGAGAGAAGACGTTGGTGGTCTCCTTAGCGCTCTTGAACGGGGCGGTCAGACCCATCTTGTCAGCGATGATGCTGGTGGCGGTGTCAGAAGTGACGCACCAATACATGAAGTCCTCGGTGGCCTTCTGGGCATCCTCGGAAGCCTGGGAGCTGACGCACCAGTAGTTCTCGCCGCCGGAGCACAGGCCCTGGTTCTCCTCGCCGTCGACGCCGATGTAGATCGGCAGCATGCCGAGCTGGTCGTCGGTCATACCGGCCTTGGTGAGGTCGGCGTAGGCCCAAGAGCCGTTCTGGTAGAAGACGGCCTTGCCGGTTGCGAACTCGTTGGTGGCGTCGTCACCGGTCTTGGAGGCGAGCTGCGAAGGATCGCAGGTGGAGTCGGTGATGTACAGGTCGAAGATCTGCTTAAAGTTGTCGAGATACTCGCCCTTGATCTCGTCGTCCTCCTGGTTGTGCTCCTTCTCGAACTCGTAGTAGAGCGGGAGGTTGGCGAGGTGGGTGGTGTAGCGCCAGCTGGAGGAGTCATCCATGCCGGCGGAAGTGAAGGCACCGTCAACGCCGAGCTCGTCCTTGCGGGCCTGGATGTCATCGGCGCAAGCCTTCAGCTTGTCGAAGGAGTTGATGTCCTCGGCCTTGTAGCCGGCCTTCTCGAGGAGCTCCTTGTTGTAGATGATGCCGTAGCTCTCCTGAACCCAGTCGATACCCAGATCCTTGCCGTCGGACTGCAGCGCCAGGGAGTCGTCGATGAGCTCGCCGCGGAGCTTGGTGTCGGAAAGATCGGCGCAGTAGTCCTTCCAGTTCTTAAGGCCGGTGGGGCCGTTGACCTGGAACAGCGTCGGAGCGGAGCTCTTGGACATCTCGGACTTGAGCTTCTCCTCGTAGGTGTTGGAGGCGGCGGTCACGATCTTGACCTCGACGCCCTTCTCCTTCTTGTACGCCTTGGCGATCTCCTTCCACTCCTTGTCGACCTCGGGCTTGAACTGGAGGAAGTAGACCTCGGCAGCGTCACCAGAAGCAGAGGAGCCAGAGCCGGCAGAACCACCGCAGCCCACGAGGCCCAGACCAAGAACCGCAGCCGCGGAACCAGCAAAGCCCAGGAACTGCCTTCTGCTCATTTCGTTCTTCATTACAATCCACCCTTTCACACCGTGGCGGCACCCTTTGCCGCCGCCTTCGGAGATTGGCTCGGGGACTTTGCCCCTTTTGCTGACTTGTACAATACGCTATTTGGCTAGTTGTTTGAACAAGTATTACTAGAACGGTAGAAAAACTTCGGTGAACGGTAATTTCAACTTGATACTTGACAAGTTTTGTATAAACAATTATTTATTATCGAATGCAGAGAAAACGCCCGATCAAGCCGATGCATCGTCGGTTTGACCGGGCGTTTTCGCTTTGAGGGCATGAGTCTCGTCAGGCTGCGAGCTAGCCGGCTATCGCTTGGAGTTGACGCGGTAGTGGAAGATCTCGGGATGCGTGCGGGCATGCGTGACCTCGAACAAGATGCCGTCCGAGGTGTACGACTGGCTCTCCATAACGGCGACGCAGTTGTACTTGCCAAGGTCCAAGTAGCTGCAGTCCTCATCGTTGGCGAGCTCGACACTCACCGTACGACGGCTCGCCATCACTTTGACGCCGCGCTTGTGCTCCAGATAGCCGTAGATAGAATCCGCCGCGATCTCGGGGGTCAGGCCCTTGGCGATCGACGCCAAAAAGTAGCCATGGTCCACTTGGCGCGCGCTGCCGTTGAGGCTTCGGACACGCACTACGCGAATCAGCTCCTCGCCCACCTTAAAGCCCAGGCGACGAGAGAGTTGCTCAGTGCAAATCAAATGTTCAAAAGACTTGACCTCGGTCGATGCGACGGCATTGTTGCGTTTTGCGAACTCGCCAAACGACTCAACCTCTTCGAGTGCGCCCAGCATGTCGGTTTCGCCCTTAAGCCAAATAACGCGCACGCCCTTACCGTGTATAGGCTGCACAAACATCTGGTCGGCCAGCATGCTCAAGGCGCGTCGAACGGTATTACGCGTGCAGCCAAACTCCGCGGTCAGCTCGGCTTCGGTTGGCAGCATCTCCTGAAACGCATAGGTCCCGTTGATGATGCGCGAACGGATCTCGCGGTAGATTCCTTCGTAAATCGCTTTTGGCATGATTTCACCTCTAATGAATATGTATGGCTAGGCACGATAGCATTTCTTTGGGTTGTTTAAACCGTCTATCGGCAAAGCACCGATTATTAACTGTCAACGGCGCCCGTGATGCTCCAATCGATTCGAATCAAAACCAACAATGCGGCGAACGCTCACTCCCCCTACAATTAACTCATTGTTTAAACGTTCCACCGCAGACACGGCGGGCTTATGGTCGAGAGGCAGAATATGCTGCAAAAAATCCAACGCTTTGGCGGGGCAATGTTCGCGCCCGCCATGCTGTTTTCTATATCAGGCCTCATGGTCGGCATCTCCGCCCTCGCCACGACCGTAGACATCGTCGGCGACCTCGCCGTATACGGAACCCCTTGGTACGTTTTCTGGACCATCATCCAGCGCGGCTCGTGGACGGTCTTTAAACGTCTCCCGCTCCTTTTTGCCGTAGCGCTGCCTATCGGTCTTGCCCAAAAGCAACCGGCACGCTGCTGCCTCGAGGCACTCGTGGCCTATTTTGCCTATTGCTTCTTTTTGAGCGAGATCATTAAGCTGAGCGGAGACAACCTTGGGCTTAAGTACCCATCACCTTTGACCCCCGCCAGCGGTATCACCGTCATCGACGGCATCAAGACGCTCGATACCGGCATTATCGGCCCGCTGGCGGTATCGGCAACCGTCGTCGCCATCCATGACCGCTTCTACGATGCCAAGGTTCCCGATTGGCTCGGCACCTTCTCGGGTTCCTCGCTGGTCTACCTCATCAGCTTTTTTGCCGTGTTTGCCCTTGCCGCCATCTCGGCCGCCATCGTGCCCTTCGCATACGCCGTGACCGAAACGCTGCGCCACGCACTTGCGGGCGTCGGCCCCTTCGGCGTGGGCATCTTTGTGTTTTTGGAGCGAGCACTCGAGCCCATGGGGCTGCACCACCTGCTCTATATGCCCATCTATTACGACAATCTGGTCATTCACGACGGTATTTACGCCACGTGGACCAACCTGCTCCCCATTCTCTCCCATAGCACGCGCCCTTTAAATGAACTTGCGCCCTGGGCAGGTTTTACCGCCACCGGCTGGGGCAAGCTCTTTGGCCTTCCCGCCATCGCGGCGGCATTCTATTTCACCGCCAAACCCGAACGCCGCGCCGGCCTTAAGGTCATCCTTTTGCCCGCCATCGTCGCCTCGGTGGTCTGCGGTGTCACCGAGCCGCTCGAGTTTCTCTTTATGTTCACCTATCCTGGACTCTTTTTGCTCTACGCCGTCCTATCCTCCTGCCTTGCCATGACCATGAACTTCTTCGGTATCGTCGGCATCTTCTCGGGCGGTCTCATGGAAATGATGGCCTTCAACTTCATCCCACTCATGCGAATGCATGCCGGCTCCTACCTTTTGGCGCTCGGTATCGGTCTTGCCTTTAGCCTCATCTTTTTTGTTAGTTTTCGAGCACTCATCTTGGTCTATGACCTTAAGACGCCGGGCCGCGAGGATCATGTCTCCAATCGCGCGGCAATCGATCGTTTAACGGGAAGCGGCTTTGCCAAAGAGCAATCTCCCAATGGCGAGGTCAGTATTCAATCCGATCAAGATCACGTCCTCGCTGAGCGGGTAATTCAGCTTTTAGGTGGCGTTGGCAATATCGTGGGCGCAACCAACTGCGCCACGCGCCTGCGCGTCGAGGTCGCAGACCCTTCCATCGTTGCAGATAACGCGTCGTTTGTCGCGGTGGGCGCCAAGGGCCTCATCATTACGGGCAAGACCGCCCAGGTGATTATTGGCATCTCCGTTCCCCGCGTTAAAGAGCATTTTGACCAGATCATGGGCTTCGAACCGGGATTTGTGCCCACCACCTCGGCCTCCCCTGCCGCCAGCGCAGCCCATAGGCGCGGCGATATCTGCTTCTTCGATATCGACGGAACACTCGCCTGGCAAGACCCTCGAGTGGCACAAGAGCTTCCCGAGAGCGAGCGAGACCTCTCCCCCTATCCCAATGAAGCGGTCTCGCAAGCCATCCGTGATTTTGTCGCCAAGGGCAATATGGCGTTTATCTGCACAGGGCGCACGCTGAGCTGCATCCATCCAAAGCTGCTCGAGCTGCCCTGGACCGGCATCGTCTGCCTCGCGGGTGGCTATGTCGAACTTGAGGGACACGTGATTCGCGATTTGGCGATGACGCCCGGCATGCTGCAGCGCCTTGCTCCCATTCTTGAGCAATCGGACGAAGTGATTCGTTTTGAGGGACTCAATGGCGTCGTTCGCATGAGTGCCGATGCGCCCGACGCCCCGGGATACGCCCGCACCGTGGGCGATGCAATTACGCAGCTGCAACATTACAGCGCCTACAAGATCTTAATGTCCACGTCGCTTGCCAACCGCATCGCTCAGGATCAAGCGTTTGAGCCGCTGCTCTGCTTTAACGAGCTCGAGCTCGAAGTGACCGAGATTTCGCCTCGCGAATGTACCAAGCGCGAGGGTATCCAGTCCGTACTCGACGCTCTCGACCCCAACCATGGAGCGGTGTATGGCATCGGTGATGCCAGCAATGACATCTCGCTGATGAACGCCGTCGACGTCGGCATCGCCATGGGCAATGCACCGGACTTCCTCAAGGAAAAGGCCGACTATGTCACCGACAGCATCGACCACGACGGCGTCGTCACCGCGCTCGAACACTTTGGGCTTATCTAGCCAAGCCCCTACTGCACTTGCGGCCGCATGGACCAATCGTCTTCAACCGCCGCGCTCGACGCCCTAATGTGGCAATATGTTGTCTGCATAATGCAACGATGCAACCTATCAAAGAATGCGAGAACCCGTGTCCAGTCCGTTTACCTGCTTTTTAGCCCAGCACTTTGACCAGATTAATGACTATCTGGCCACGTTCTTTGACGGACAGGCGACCTCTGCCGATATCGAACGCTACCTGTACGCGCCGCTCTCGGCTTTTACGGCCAACGCCGGCAAGCGCCACCGCCCGCTTATCTGCATGCTCGCCGCAACCGCAGTGGGCGGTAGCTTTGAGAGCGCCCGCAGCGCCGCGGCAGCTATCGAGCATTTCCAGTCGGGTGCGCTCATCCACGACGACATCGCCGACAACGGACAGCTTCGTCGAGGCAAGCCCTGCATGCACCTTACCGAGGGCACGGGGCTCGCCATCAATTGTGGCGACCTGGCGCTCACCATGGTCACCAAGACGGTTCTCGACGATCCCACGCTCGAGTCCGACGTGAAGCTGCGTGTGCTCCACGAGCTTACCGAGATGATCGTCCGCACCATCGAGGGTCAAGCGCTTGACCTGGGTTGGGTCCGTGACGAGCGCTTTGATATCTCGGTTGATGACTACCTGGACATGGCGACGCACAAGACCGCGTATTACAGCGGAGCCACGCCGCTTGCCGCCGGAGCCATTATCGGCGGCGGCAGCGAAGAGCAGGTCGAGGCGCTACGCGCCTTTGGCCTGCACACCGGCCTTGCCTTTCAGATTCAGGACGACCTGCTCAACTTGGTCGGCACCAAAGAGGCCGCCAACAAGGACTTCCGCACCGACATCACCGAGGGCAAACGCACGCTCGTTGCCGTGCACGCCCTGTCTGATGAGCGCCATCACGACGAGGTCGAGGCAATCCTTTCCTCGGGCACCGAGGACCCCGCGCAGCTCGCGCGCGCCGTGGAGATCTTCCAGCAGACCGGCTCCATCGAATATGCTCACGCCTACGCGCTGGACCTGACCGCAAAAGCCAAGGCTGCCATCGAGAACGTTGAGCTTGACCCGCACGCACGCGAACTGTTCCTCTCCATGGCAGATTTCTTTGTGGAGCGCCTCAACTAGCGGGGGTCACAAAACCTGTGGGCAGCGCGTTTGGGTACAAGTTGCTACACTGTTGAGTGCATGTTTATGCATTGTCTCGCGTTGTCTATCCGACACGCGCTCAAAATAGTACGAATCGTACGCCGAAAGGGGTTCGTTCATGGAACCTATTACCACGGGCATGCAGGGAGCAGCCGTCGAGGATGTTCAGTCCCGCCTTCTGCAGCTCGGTTACACCATCGATGCCGACGAGGTCGCCGACAAGCGCTTTGGCACCACCACCGAGCAGGCCGTCAGCACCTTCAGGCTCGACGGCGGCCTTGCTGCCGGTCATGCCGTCGATATCCCCTGTTGGAGCGCCCTGGTCGACGCCTCGTATAAGCTGGGCGACCGCACTCTGTATCTGCGCATGCCCAATTTCCATGGCGCCGATGTGCAGGCCCTGCAGCGCGCTCTCAACGTTTTGGGCTTTGCCTGTGGCGAAGACGACGGCTACTTTGGTCCGCATACCGAGGCCGCCCTGCAGCAGTTCCAGGAAAATGTCGGCCTGTTTGCCGACGGCATGGCCTTCCAGGACACCTACGCCTACATCAACCGCCTGCACCATGTGTGGGAGGGCAAGCCCTCGGTCACCGAAGCCGAGTCCCGCATCGGTTTTGCTCGCGCCGCCAACGTGCTCGAGCGCTTCCAGATCGCCGTTATCGGTGAGGACCCCATCGCACGCAGCGTTGCTTCGCGCATGTGGAACATCGCCACGGCAACGACCGACAACAGCGGCATGATGCTCTGCGACTCCGAGGTCCCAACCGACGTTGACCTGGTGCTCGAGATCGCAAGCGACGAGCTGCCCGCCGACGCCGCGCCACGCGCCACGATTGCCCTCGCCGAGTGCCACAACCTGGCCCAGCGCATCCGCACCGCCAATGTCGCCGCGCAGCAGAAGCCGGCTCGCATTCGCATTGAGCTCACGGGCATGACGCGCTACAACGGCACCTTCACGGCCAGCGACGCGCAGACGCTCGCCGTACGCCTACTCGACGGCGTTTGCGATGCCCTCGCAGATTAGGTAAACTAGACGAGTTGCTTTTGGGCAACACCACACATTGGGACGTAGTTCAACGGTAGAACTCCGGTTTTTGGTGCCGGCTGTTGGGGGTTCGAATCCCTCCGTCCCAGCCATTAAAACTGAGCGCCCTAAGCCCATAACGGCCCAGGGCGCTTTCTTGTGGGCAAGCGGAGGAATTCGAGCCCGCAAGGGTGCGGAGCTGAGGAAACGCGAAGCGTTTTCCAGCGCAGCACGCAAGGAGCGAAGCGACGCAGCGGGGCGCGGCCGCCGACCAGGCGGACGCGGAATCCCTCCGTCCCACACCAGCCAAGAGCCCCTCACGTCAAGCAAATCGAGCCAACGCCGCCAAGCGGAGGAATCCGAACCCGCAAGGATGCGGAGCGACGCAGCGGGGCGCGGCCGCCGCAGGCAGACGCGGTGTCGGCACTTGGGGACGCTCCTAAGTGCCGACATTATAGGAACGTCCCCAAGTGCCGGCTCGGGACTATTTTCGAGGACCCTCCGAAGGACTGTGGCCAAAAAACGGCAAATATGAGTACTGTTACCGTTGTAGCTACATTATTTTCGTTAATAAAAGAAGATCTTAATGAGATTTATTGGTGGCGCGCGCAGACGTGGTGTAAGAGCGTCCCGAGGTCCGTCGCTGCAAGTC
>DXZV01000169.1 GCA_019419485.1 Collinsella sp. | reverse complement strand
GCCTTGCACAGGCTCGTCATACCGCCGAGATTTCGGGCGCGGGAACCAAACCGCATTAACCTGGGCGGCGACACCTGGGTACTCTTCCCCTGGCTGGGCAGCTATGCCTTTCTGGCGCTCGAACGTATGCTCAAGATTAAATGCGCCGCGGAGCTTGGCCTTCGCGGGCTCGATTCGTCGCGCCCGTACTTTATGCAGTTTAAGATGAAGGCCGACGAGGAGACGTTCTTTGAGGTGCTCGCCGCCGAGGCCGAGAAGGACTTCAATCCCATCGAGCTCGTCTATCCCGGCGAGGTGCCTTACTTTGATCGGTACGACGAGTTTGTTCCCGAAGAGCTCGTGCGCAAGGGCTTTGCCGAAGGCGTGCTCGACATAGAGGGCATGAAGCAGCGCATCCGCAGCTGGCGCGACCACGCATAAGACCAGTCTTTTTGGGACGGGGAGACTTACTTGTCGTGAAGAACGGTGCCGAGGAAGTCGGCGTCGAAGGGCACGGTTTCGACAAAGGCGTAGTCGCCGTCGCTGGCGATGAGCAGGTAATTCTCTTCGCCGCCAAACTCCGCATCGCCACATGGGACCACCCAGGCGTGGGCGAATACCTCGAGTGCCGTGGCAGCGCAATCGCGCAGGAACGTCACATCGCTCCCCTCGTTTGCGCTCACGATATTGGCCACGTAGATACCCCCGGGGTTCAGGCTGCCCCGCACTAAACGCAATGCCTCAACCGTCGCCAGCTCGCGTACGGGCTCGGCACCGCCAAAGCAATCGCTCACGACCACATCGTAGCGACGATGACCCACGCTCGTCACGCCCAGATACGAGCGAGCCTCAGCGGTAATCACTCGCAGGCGATCGCCCACCGTGCGCTCCAGCTCGTCCAGGTAGAACCAACGGCGCGCCAGGCGCGTAATCTCGGCATCGTACTCAATGACGTCCATGCGCAAGCTCTCGTGCGACATCAGCGCAAACTTGGGATAGGCAAACCCGCCGCCGCCCAGCATGAGCATGCGGTCGATACCGTGACCATAGGCGTCATGCATTGCGCGCTCGGCCTCAAACACGTCGTCAAACGCACGATAGTACGCAAAGACGGGCTCTGCCCAACGCTCGCCAACGTAGCTTGCGCTTTGGTAGACTCCGCCTTGCACCAACACGCGAATCTCATCGCCGCCCTCATCGTGCACGCGTTTCACACGCGCCAACCCATTGCGGGTTCGCGCAACCTGCAGACAGACAGCACTAACAGCGACAGCGGCCGCACCAAGCGCCGCGGCTCCCAGAGCAACGCCGGCAACGACGCCGGCAGAAACACTCGGCTTGTTCATTTAGAGCTCCTTTTGCAGATAGAGTCCGTGGTCGTAGAAACCCAAATGGCGATAGTACTCGCGCGTACCGATCGCGCTAATCACGTTGATACGCGCATAACCCGCATCCCGAGCTATCTGGCACGCACGCTCTACGAGCAAACGCCCCAACCCGTGATGCTGCGCCGCCTGGCCCTGGTCGCCCACGCGTGCCGCCATGCCATACACATGCACCTCGCGAATCATCGCCTCGTCCGGCATCGTCGGCAACTCGTCCGCATGTGCGGTGACAGAGGCGCGATCGGGCAGGGACAGGCGCAAAAAGCCCGCGATTTTGCCCTGCGGTGTCACCCACTGCAAAAAGCGCTCGTGCGTCACCGGCGTCTCGTACGCGACCTCATCAAGGGACAGCTCATCCAGGTCGGCACCCGCCGTACTGATCTCGCGATAGCGAATCTCACGCACCGTCGTGCCTTCCCCACGAGCCGCCAAGCGGTTTTCGACGAGCTGACGCAGGTTGGGCTTCTTGTTGCCCACCATGATGTCGTCAGAGCTAAAGTCGCGAATCATGCGGCTGATGCGGCAGAACGCCGGCGTCACCACGATGTCATCGGCCAGTACGTCGAGCAGCTCTTCCTCGGTATAGGGGCGCCACTCGCCACGCTCGTAACAGCCCACCAGGCGCGAACCCTCGATGAGCGCACACGGGTAGACCTTGACCTCGTCGGGCATAAAGGCGCCCTCGGTCATAAAGCGCTCGTAGTCGCGCTTGTCACCCTCGGGCGTGGCGCCCAGCAAGTTGAGCATAAAATGCGCATGGATCTTAAAGCCAAACAGGCGCGCAAGCGAAAACGCGCGCTCGATCTGCGCCACCGAAATGCGACGCTCGTTGATATCGAGCAGATGCTGGTCGAGGCTCTGGATGCCCATCTGGATCTTGGTACAGCCCAGACGACGGATGAGCGTGAGCGCCTGCGGTGTTACAGCATCGGGACGCGTTTCGATAACGAGCCCCACCACGCGATGCTTCGCCGTCTCGTTGATGCGTTGCTGCCGCTCAAGCTCTTCCATCGTTGCCGTCTGCCACTCGGCGACCTCGCCCCACGGCGTGCCGGGGCCGTACAGACAACGCACCGCGCGGTTATAGCCGCCCACGGCAGCATCCACACGCCCCTGCTCGTCGGCAACGCCGCTCGCAAGCTCAGCCTCATCGGTCGCAATACCGGCAGCCCGATAGCGCTCGCGGCGCTCTGTTACCACCGGCGGCAGAGCATCGGCGGGAGCGTCATCGAGCAGGCGTCCCGCCTCGGCACGGCTGATGCCCGGACGCGCCAACATGGGGTTGGCCGCCACGCCGGCGACGGCATCGTCATTGAGCGCACGGAAAAGTTCCGACATAAACCACGTCTGATACCCTTGCGGATAGTCGCTCCAGGTGCCACCGAGCACGATGAGCTCTATCTTGTCGGTCGCATGCCCCATCTGCGAAAGCGCCGTCAAACGGGCACTCACCTGCAGATACGGATCGAAGCAGTTTTGCTCCGCACGGGCACACGCCGGCTCGGCGTGCAGATAGCTCTTGGGCATGCGCAGATCGTTGGGGCAAAACAGGCAATCGCCCGAGCATGGCCAGGGCTTGGTGATGACGGTAATGGTCGCCACGCCCGAAGCCGTGCGACGAGGCTTCATGCGCAGGACCTGCAGCAGTTGACGCTCCAGCTCGGCATCGACATTCCACCCAGCCCAGCAAGCCGGCTCCTCACGTTTAACCCGCTGGTAGAACGGCAGCAGACGGCGCTTGGCCAAATCGCGTTTGTCGGCACCCTCACGGCGCGCCTCGGCATGTATCAGTTTGACGAGCGCTTTGTCGTCCACGGTCTCGCCGCGACGCAGAGCCTCGAGTATGTTCAAGATAATCTGTTCCATGTCCCCATTGTAAAGGCAAAGGCGCCGAAGCCGACCACGGCCCCGGCGCCTCCATCAAAGAGCATGCCTATATGTACCGATCTCCGAAAACCGCATGTCACTCCGGATCGAACGACATGTCGCCCGAACCGACCTTAAAACGATACGTAGCAGACTTATCGCCGTTATCGAATTCAAGATTCAAAATGGTCTCGCCGTCGTAGCCAAGCGGAAGGAAATCGCTCTCGAAGTCACCGCTGCCCACGGTGAGGCTCGCCTTAAAGCCCGTCGAGTTCGGAACCGTCATCTCCACATCGCCCGAGCCCACGCTCACGTCCATCGACTTCGCGGGGGCCTGGTAGAGCTCGAACGTCGCATCGCCCGAACCGACCTCGGCATTCAGGGTATCGGTCACGGTGCCCGTAAACTCAACGTCTCCCGAGTCCAAAGTCAGGTTGAGGTCATGACATGCAATGTCCGTGACC
>DXZV01000168.1 GCA_019419485.1 Collinsella sp. | reverse complement strand
ACACGCATAAAAAGCCTCCCATTTCTCATGTCCAAGAAATGGGAGGCAGTTCACAGCGGAGCCGGGCCTTGTTGTTGGCGCGTTTCGACAACAGAGCACTCGATGTCAGTCACCAACAGCGAGCGAGCCGCATTTGCGCCAAGGTGACGTGAAATGAGAGGGCGCTGACCTTCTGGTCGCGCCCTCGAAATTGAACGTCAGATTGGCGTGAATGCGGCTCGCGCAGCGTCGAGCAGTTCCGGCGTTTGGTAAAACGCCGGAACAACAATTACTCGACGGTCACGCTCTTAGCGAGGTTTCGAGGTTGGTCAACGTCGCAACCGCGCAGGATGGCCACCTCGCGGGCGAGCAGCTGCAGCGGGACGCTCGCCGTGATGGGGCTGAACACGTCGCGGACGGCCGGCACGCGGATGATGCAGTCGGCGATCTTGTTGATCTCCTCGTCGCCCTCGGTGGCAACGACGATGACCTTGGCACCGCGCGCCTTGCACTCCATAAGGTTCGACACGGTTTTGTCGTAGGTGGCACTCTTGGTGGCCACGGCGATGACGGGGAAGCCCGGATCGATCAGCGCGATGGGGCCGTGCTTCATCTCGCCGGCAGCATACGCCTCGGCGTGCAGGTAGCTGACCTCCTTGAGCTTGAGCGCGCCCTCGTAGGAGATGGCAGCGCCCATACCGCGGCCCACAAACAGTGCCGACTGCGCGTCCCTGCACAGCAGGGCGGCCTCGTGCACGGCCTCGGTCTGCGTGTCCAAAATCCACTGGATCTGCTCGGCCGTATCGGAAAGCTCGCGGAACAGCATGCGCGTCTGCTTGGTGGTCAAGCGGTACTTGACCTGCGCCAGCAGCAGGGCCAAAAGCGTGAGGCTCACGACCTGACCGATGAAGCTCTTGGTCGAGGCGACCGCGATCTCCTTGTTGGCCTTGGTATAGATGACGCCATCGCTTTCGCGCGCCACCGGGCTGCCCACCACGTTAGTGATGCCAAAGACCTTGGCGCCCTTGATGCGCGCATCGCGAATGGCGGCAAGGGTGTCGGCCGTCTCGCCCGATTGGGACACGGCCACGACGAGCGTCGTCGGCGTGATGATGGGGTTGCGATAACGGAACTCGCTGGCCGCCTCAACCTCGGTGGGGATGCGAGCCCAGCCCTCAACGAGATTCTTAGCAATGAGGCCAGCGTGATAGCTGGTGCCGCAGGCGATCACGTAGACGCGATCGATGTCGTTGAGTTCCTCGAGCGAAAGGCCCAGCTCGTCGATATCGAGCTCACCGGCGGGGGTCATGCGACCCACCAGCGTATCGCGCACGACGCGCGGCTGCTCGTGAATCTCCTTGAGCATAAAGTCGGGATAACCGCCCTTTTCGGCCATATCCAGATCCCAATCGATGTGGGTGACCTTGGGCTCGATGACATTGCCGGCCTCGTCGGTATACTCGACGCCCGCAGGCGTGAGCTTGGCAAACTGACCGTCCTCGAGCACCACGACATCGCGAGTGGCGTCGATGAGCGCGATCACGTCGGAGGCAACGTAGGAGCCGGTCTCGCCCATGCCGACCACGATCGGGGAATCCTTGCGGGCCACGGCGATTACGCCAGGCTCGTCGGCGCACACGGCGGCCAAGCCATAGGCGCCCACCACGTGGGTGCAAGCCTCGCGCACGGAGGCCATCAGGTCGTGTGTCTCGGCATAGGCCTCTTCGATCAGATGCGCGAAGACCTCGGTATCGGTCTCGCTCTTAAAGTGATGGCCGCGGCCCTCCAGCTCCTCGCGCAGTTCGGCGAAGTTCTCGATGATGCCGTTGTGGACGATGGCGATGCGACCGTCGCAGCTGGTGTGGGGATGAGCGTTAACGACGGAAGGCTTGCCGTGGGTGGCCCAGCGGGTGTGACCGATGCCGCAGGTTGCGTCGCTATCGATATTGGAAAGCTCGCTCTCCAGGCCCGCAACCTTGCCCACGCGGCGGATGACGTCGAGGTGTGCCGCGGCGCCCTCGCCCACCTCGAGCGCAACGCCCGAGGAGTCATAGCCGCGATACTCCATGCGCTTAAGGCCTGTGACCAGGATGTTCTTTGCAATATCAGAGCCGGTGTAGCCGACGATTCCGCACATAGGATAAATCCCTTCGTTCGCGTGACTGCAAGACGTCCACGCACAGGGGGCGCTGAGACGTATAACGTTCGAGTATTGTACTCACGCAAGCGCAAGCTGATATACCAGAAGTGGTATCTCAACTTAGATACCACCCGATGCACACATGCCCAGCCGGTCCAAACCGCCACAATGGGGACAGGAACCTTTGTGGTGGCCGCGCTGGCAACGGCGTTTCCCCAGATAAAACCTGCCAAAATAAACCTGTCCCTTTTTGGTAGGTTTGGGATGCTACAATCTGGCTTGTACTTGAAACGCATCAAAGGGGCCGCTATGGCAAAGGTAAGAATCAGCGACGTCGCGCGCGAGGCCGGGGTTTCGCTGGGCACGGTTTCCAACGCGCTCAACCACCCCGAAAAGCTGCGCCCCGAGACCCTCAAACTCATCAACGAGACCATCAATCGCTTGGGCTACCTGCCCAACCAAAGCGCTCGCCAGCTGGCCGGCGGCACCACCAAGTCCTTTGGCCTGGTCCTCCCCCGTCTCGATCACGGCTTTTCGCTCCAGATTGCCAGCGGTGCCCACAACGAGGCACGCAAGCACGGCTATGACTTGCTCATCGCCAACGCCGACAACGACGACATTCTCGAAGACCATTACCTGCGCTACTTTATGGGCACTCAGATGTCCGGCGTCATGGTTCAGCCCATGGCATCCCCCGACTGGCACCCGGCCATGACTAAAATGCCCGTGCCGATCGTCCATCTGGACATCCACTGTTCCGAGCCCGGCCACTACGTGGCTGCCGATAACGAAGCCCAAGGTCGCATCATCGCCGAACTCGCCGTTGCCCGTGGCGCGCGCCATATCACCGTCGTGGGCAGAGCAGCATTTATGCAGCTCACCCTACGCGTGCTTGGCATTCACAAGGCCCTTGCCCTGCACCCCGATATCAAGATCGAAGTCATCGACGCCGGCGAATGGAATACCGCTGCCGACGGCTACGGCATCGGTGCCCAAATCGCCGAGCGCCCCGCGGACGAGCGCCCCGACTTCGTGGTCGGCCTGACCGACGTATTGGCCTCGGGCGTTATCTCGGCGCTGACCGACAAAGGCATCTCCGTCCCCGAGCAGGTTCGCGTGGCCGGATGCGACGGCAACCCACTCGCTTGGAGCGGGGCGGTCCCGCTCACCACGGTAGCACCCCCAGGCTACGAGATTGGCCGCAAGGGCGTTCAATTGCTCATGGAGCAAATCGAGAACAAGGCGCCGGCGAAGACAAAGCATGTCCGCATCGGCTCTGCCGCGCGCACCGTCACCGCGGTCACGGCCATCGAGGACATCAACCGTCAGGAAATCGTGCGTCCCTTCTTGCTCGAGCGCGTAAGCACCCAAAATGCCAAGCCGCATCCGACGGGCCAACCCATAGTCCCGACAACCGACATCAACCTGGGCGCCTACCTGTAACAAAAAAACGCCGCAACGGAAACAGCCCCGCTGCGGCGTTTTTGCTGACCCCACGGGCCTTCCCCGTTTAGCCGAACCTGCGGCTACGGATTTTTATGGAATGTAATCCATTTTTCATTAGCTTTTTTGTTAAAGTAGACTCAATTCCATATTTTTAGAT
>DXZV01000167.1 GCA_019419485.1 Collinsella sp. | reverse complement strand
GCGGCAAGCGTCTCTCCCGCCGCATTCTTGGCCTCGGCAACAGCCTCGGCAACCTTCTCGGCAGCAGCGGTCGCGGCCTTCTGCGCGGCGTCCACCACGGCGGGCGCGGCCTCGCGTGCGGCAGCGACCATGCGGTCCTTAATGCCCTCGACGAGTTTGCTCATTGTCTCTCCTCTTAGTTGTTGGACTCGACGGTTGCGGCGGTGTCGACCGCGTCCTCGAGCTGCAGATTCAATAGCTTCATGCCGTATTCCGGCACGTTGATATCGATGGGTTGGCCATACAGGTCGCCGGGGCGCACAAAGGCGATAACCGTCATGATGCGCGCTATGGTCTCGGGCGATTCGGTGAGCCCACGCTCAAACCAGCGCTGAATCAGGCCGACCTCGGCACTCACGACGTAGGTGACGTAGTAGTCAAAGAACGTGCCTAACGCCAGGCCCAAAATGCCCGTCTGCGCACGCGGCGCCACGGCCTCACGTGCGGTGTCGATAATCCTTTTAATGAAGGCCTGGTCGCCGCCCGGACCCAGCAGCGCACCGATTAAGTCGCGGTTGGCCGCAAGATAACGCAGCAGCTCAACCGAACCGGGCGCCGGCTCGAGCTCGTCAATGTTACGGTAAAGATCGGGCAGCTGAGCTGCGGTGATGAGCTCAATGCGCTCACGGATCTCGGCCAGCAATCCGTCCTCGATTTGATTGATAAAGTCGGGGATATCGCGGTAGTGCGAATAGAACGTGCGACGCGTAAGGCCAGCGCGCTCGGTGAGCGACGCGACATTAATGCGTGAAAGGTCGCCGCTTTCGGCAAGCTCGCTGGCAAGTGCCTGGCGAAGGGCACGCTGCGAGCGAAGGGATCGGCGGTCGCATTTCTCGAGCTGGGACAAGCGTCCTCCTTGTTACTCAGCCTGTGCGCTATTGCACAGTGCGAGTATTATTGCACACCGTGTGCATCAACACGTAAAGGCAATATTTAGATTGTGGCAAAGGGACTGTCCCTTTGTCACATTAGGTTGCGCTCAGCTTTTAGAAGCGGCATTGTCGATTGTCCAAAATGTCATTCGTGGGTAGAATAGTGTCGACGGCAGCCCAAGTTCTGGAAAGCTGGGCAGCGCCGTTGCTTGTTTTAGGGGGTCAACGTCTTAACGGCGGCGACCCCTCTTACGTTGCTTCGAACGTTGCTTGAGTGCCTCGGAAAGTCCGATAAGCGTCGTGAGGAGCGAGACCAAAGCGGTCAGGAGCTTCACGAAATCAATCAAATCGGTCATGGGCATCACCTCCCATCAGATGGAGGGCGCTGCCCGGCACATGGAACTGCCGTCAACGATACCGATTCTATCAAAGCGCAGTTAGATATGCGAATGTTTGTTCGTATTTCAGAAGATCGGAGCTCGGGTATGGCGAAGGAACAGTTCCTTTGCCATACCCGAGCTTGTCGCCGAACTGCCACCTACATTTTTCGAGTTATTCGGCCACGCTACTGGTTCTGTATAAATGCACCGCCGGGATTATCTGAGGGTTTTTGTCCTTATTTGAGCGTATACATGCCCATTTGCGCACTTACGTCACCGAATCAAACACCATTAGAGGCATGAATGTTCCCGAGAGGGCATCTTTAGCCATTTAACGTCCTCCGACAGGCCGAATAACTCGAAATTTGTTGGTGGCGAAAGCGTAATAGTCCTATACGCCAAAAGCCGGTATCTCCCATGTGACAAAGGGACAGTCCCTTTGTCACATTATTCGATGATGGTGCGGGAGTTCTGCGTGCGCATGGTGGCGAGCATGTGTTTGGGGACGGCGTGGACCATGCAGCTGCCGATAGTTGCGCTCGCGGCGACCTTGGCTGCATCGCTGCCGTTTTTGGTCGCGTAGCTGTGGCGGAAACGCTTGAGCATGGCGATGTCGTTGCCGCCGTCTCCATAGACCGCGACCTCGTCCTCGGCAATACCGTAGTAGCCCGCCAGCCAGGCCACGCTCTCGCCCTTGTTGCATGCCACGTCCGTGATCTCGAACATCACCGGATCGAACGGCGCGTTGACCACATGGTCCGAGCGCTCGGCAAGATATGCCTTAAGGTCACGCTCCAACTCGGGCGAGGTCACACGGCAGTTGATCTTGCACACATCGTGGCGCAGGATGTCACCAATCGACTGGTCGAAATACTGTTCCTCGTGATACCCGCCACGCGCACGCATGCCACGCATCACGATGCGCTTGATAGGACTGTCTTTTTTAAAGCCCGCCTGATGCATCTCGAACGAACCGCTCGAGTACATGCCATCGGGCGTGGAGCAATCAAAGCAAATGTCCGGAAACGCCTTGAGCAGTTCCTCAGTGACTTGCGGATCGATGGTCCAGGTCTTGAGCACCTCACCATGGCTGTCGCGCACGATGGACCCATTGGAGCAGCAGGCGTCAAGCGCCAGGCCCGTAAAGCCATGCTCGCCGATCGGCAACGTCGAGCGTCCAGTCGCGGGAACCACATGCAAGCCAGCCCCGGTCAGCTCGCGGATGGCACGGCGGATGGTCCCATCCGCCTCATGCAGTGCGTTCAGCAGCGTTCCGTCTAAATCACTCGCGAACATCTTGATCATGAGCGTGCCTCTCCTTCGTCTGCACGATATTGTAGACGAGAACGGGCGTGCCCCAAGAGAGGCACGCCCGTCAGGCGAAAGATTGTCCTACACCGCGGCGGGGCCGTGCTCGCCGGTGCGGATGCGGATGACTTCTTCGACCGGCTCGACCCAGATCGTGCCATCTCCAACGGTGCCGTAATCTTGGAAACGGAGCGGCAACGGACGCGAAACCAACGGGAAATACGCAAGCAAGGGAGCCGTGAGCGCGCCCGTCCCAGCTAGCGCCGGAACAGCTCGCGGGCTCGGTCGCGGAGGCCGGTAGCTCGGATGATGCCCTCGTAGCGATTGATGCGCAGACGCGGGAAGGCGTTAAAGAAGCGTAGGTCGCGGCGGCTGAGTGACACACTCGGCACCGGACGGCTCATGCGCTTGCCGGCAAGGCGACGACTGAGCGACGGACGCGGCATGCTCGGCGCGGCATCGGCCACGCGGCGGGCGGCAAGCGCCAGGCCGCGAGCGCCATCCGCGATAAACGTCGGCATCGAAGCCTTCTCGCGCAGGGCATCGAGCGCGGCGTCACCCAGCTCGGCCAGCCACGCGTTAACGGCACGGCTACGGATGTGCGTCTGTGCCACCGAGTCAATCGTAGAATCGGGAATACGTTCGAGCATTGAGTCCGAGGCATCGGCAAGCGACTCATTGATGCGGTCGGCAAGGTCGGCCCGGACGCGCTCCAGCTGATCAGACAGACGCCGCCAGCTCGCCAACGAGCACACCGCGTCGACCATCATCGCGACCGCGACGATAAAGGCGGACAGCCGCACAATCAGCACCGGCAGATGGCCAAGCAGCCCCAGCAATGCCGGCTCCACTAAACGGCAAATGCACAACGCACCCAAGCCAAACGCGCAGGCCCAGTACAGACAGATGCGTCCGTGCAGGTTAAACGGCAGGTGCGAGTAATCCCAAAACCGGGCACCCGTCGTTTTTTCCAACAGCACGCCCACGCTATATTCGATCAGGCTGCATACGAGCGCGGCAGCGACAAACTGGCTCGAGGCATCCGGAATCCCGCGCAGCAAAAGCCAGCATGCTATGCCGCCCGCGCCATAGATGGGGCAGCACGGCCCCAGCAAAAAGCCGCTGTTGGCAAATCGTCCGTGGTTGAGCATGGCGCAGACTGTCGACTCCCATACCCAGCCGCAAAAACCGTAGAAGGCAAACGAGAGTACC
>DXZV01000166.1 GCA_019419485.1 Collinsella sp. | reverse complement strand
CGATTACACCGGTATAGGCAACCGCCACAACAACACACACCACGGCAATCGCGCTGGCAACCGCACGCGCGTGCTCACGGCGGGCGTTAGCTTCGTCGGCCCATTCCTTCTCTTCGCTCAGGATCGTTGACATGCGCTCTTCGCCCGAAGCGGCAAGCTGCGGCACCCAGTCGCTAGGGAAGGCGATGCGTGCCTCGGCGAATTCGCCCTGGTGCACGCAGGGAATGGTATAGGTGACCATGGGCTCGTCCTCATCGAGCGACACGTCGCCCGTCAGCGGACCATGGCCCCATGCGCGGAAGTTATCGCCCTTGACGGCCGCCGTCCCGGCAGCGGCATTCGCGAAGCACACTTCCATCTCGACGTCATCGGAATCCGCAGACCAGCCGTCACCCACGAACTTCCAGTAGAGCTCGGCGGTATCGGCCCAGTTCATAACCGCACCGGTCATGGTGTAGCTCACGTAGTAGATTGCGCTGTCGCCGCTCTCGTGAGGGCTGAACACCTTAATCCTTACGCCGTCACCGGTCTGCTCGACCGTGTAGACGCCAGAGTCGCCCTTGTTCGCGCTATCGACTTTGTTAAACGCGGTGTCCTCTTCCTCGACACTCAGCACGTCGACGCCCGCCGTGCCGCCCTGCTGGTTGGAGCCCGTATTGATCTCCCAAAACACGCCGTTGATGTCGTCGTCGAAATCAAACTGGCGTCCCTCGACAACGGCCAGCGATCCATCGGCCTCGACCGTGGCACTGATGTAGGTTTGGGTCATGGAATACCCGTCGGCACGTGCAACGGCGGGCAACAGCAGCAGCGCGCACGCGACGAGCGCACAAATGGAAGCAAATCGCGCAAACGGGCAGCGCTGCCGACAGGTCTTGGCAACGGGGGCGTTCATAGGCACATCCTTTGTCTGTGATACCAGTAGCGTCATTGTCCCACGTTTGCGGGTTCATGTGACGAACATCTAGGTCAGCGGAGTATCAAACGGGACGAAAGTCACGCCCGCGGCCGGCACCTGGGGACGTTCCTTATCTGCCGGCAATCTGGGACACTCCTTGGCATAGCCCGCTCCGGCAATAGATACCACTTCATAGCTCCATCACAGGTGTAGCGGCTTTGTGTGGGCGCGGCATGCGCTGATTGAGCCGCCAGTTGAGGGGCATAAAGCAGTTGAGCGAAAACGGTTTGCCCCTTTGCCGTCCGCTTGAGGATCATGTCCCCCTTTTCCGCGGAAACCCCGGCAGTTGCGAAGAGCTGCCGGGGTTTCTGTCGTTTGAGGGCTAGATTGATTGACGACGATTAAGGCGCCGAGCCGGTGGTCCGGCACGCGCAACGTGTGGCCTCAGCAACTTGCAGGCCACGGCAGCGTCTCCCCCACCACGCCCCGCGCTATACTCGTCCGCATGGACATCAACGCACGCAACATAGCAACAACCGCCGCCGACGCGCCAACGACGCCGGCCGCTCCCGCGCCCGTCGTGGGGCGCTTCGCCCCGTCGCCCTCGGGCCGTATGCACCTGGGCAACGTGTTCAGCTGCCTGTGCGCATGGCTTTCGGCCCGCAGCCAGGGCGGCAGCATCGTGTTACGCATTGAGGACCTGGACGATCGCTGCAAGCGCCCGGAACTTGCCGCCCAATTGATTGACGACCTGGCCTGGCTGGGGCTGGAGTGGGACGAAGGCCCCTACTACCAGCACGACCGCCTAGACCTGTACGAGAGCGCCTTGCGCCGGCTGAAAGACGCCGGCCTCACCTATCCCTGCTTTTGCACACGCGCCGAGCTCCACGCCGCGAGTGCACCGCACGCGAGCGACGGCACGCCCATCTACCGTGGCGCCTGCCGAAGTCTTTCTGCCAAAGGAATCGCCCGCCGCAGCGCTCTGCGCGCCCCGGCCACTCGTCTGCGCGTGCCCACCGTCGATGACCTTGCAGACGACGTGATCGAATTCGTGGACCGCACGTACGGGGCCCAATGCGAGGCACTCGCTACCGAGTGCGGCGACTTTTTGGTGCGCCGCAGCGACGGCGTGTTTGCCTATCAGCTGGCCGTTGTGGTCGATGACGCCGCCATGGGTATTACCGAGATCGTACGCGGATGCGACCTGCTGGGCTCCACGCCGCGCCAGATCTATCTGCAGCATCTGCTGGGACTGCCCACGCCGCACTACGCGCACATTCCGCTGCTCATGTCACCGAACGGCCGCCGTCTTTCCAAGCGCGATCGCGATCTGGACCTGGGCGAGCTCCGTGCCCGCTTTGGCACGCCCGAGGCGCTGCTGGGCTGGCTCGCCGGACAAACGGGCATCGCGCCGGACACCATACCGCGTACCGCCGAGCAACTGGCTGAGCACTTTAGCTGGGACGTCATCCGCGCGCATCGGGAGAACATCACTGTAACGGCCGAGTAGCCGCTCACTCCACCCCTACGCAACATCCCAGGGCTGGAGTTCGTCGCCCAGGCGAACGATGCAGTCGTAGAGCACGGTATGGCGCTCGGCCGGGTTGGCATCCCGATGGAAATGCCCGTAATACCAGCACTTGTAATCCAAGCGGTCTTCCAGCTCATCGAAAAATGCCGTAAGCCGATCAACGGCGGGGTAATTCCAGCCGGGTGCCGGATAAAGCGTGGGCGAAAGCATGCGCGTAGAGCAGGTGTGGGTGACCACGTAGTCGACCTTCCAACCCACGCTGTCGAGCTTTGCCCGCGCCTCCTCAAAGTTGCGCTCGTCCGGCAGCTCCTGCGGCCACCAGCTGGAATAGGGAATGCGGTATTCTTTGTCCACGCTCGTGGCGCCGCCCATGGTAAAGATCGTTGAGCCGTCGAGCTCAAAAACCTCGCCGCGCGTCAGGCGCCGTATGGGCGAGGTGTCCGACAGACGCTGCGTCAACCCACCATGCCACAGCTCCATGGGGCGCTCCGCCCAATGGTCGTAGCGTTCGTGGTTGCCGTCGACGAACAGCACGGTATAGGGGCGCGACTCCAGCCAGGCGATATCGGCGCACTCCTCGGCAGAAAAATCCCAGGGAAAGCCAAAGTCGCCCGCGACAATCAGATAGTCGTCACTCGTCAGGCTATCCCCAAGCTCCCAGTCGCGCAGCTTTTGCATGTCAAGGCCGCCGTGAATATCGCCCGTCACATAGACCGTCATCGGATCACCACTTCCCTGTAAGTCGCTAGCCCACATTCTGCACGATCACTAAGCCAACCGTTCCAGCCCTTCCATCCTTTAGGACCTACCCCTCGCTCTTCCATCCAAACGGGTCAAGCACCCAAAAAACCAGATCGAGCACGCCGCTGGTCATCATGGCACCGGCAAGGGCCATGCAAACATGCAGAGAACTGGCACTTCGGAGCACGTCAAATGGTCCCAGAACAGCCAGCAGCGCGACCGCCACGCCGGCCGCGCACAGCACAAGACACGGCCCTGCGTCCTTGACGCACTTCTTTGCAAGGTGCTTGGTGTTGCCACTCATCAATATCGAACTCCTTAGAGGCGTTTTTCAGATGCATGCCGCCGCGACGGAGCATGGCGGCAGGGTAAGTGTCACATATCGTGCGGACATCAATGGAGAAACCGCCTGCTCGACCAACCCTTGACGCCGTTTTGCATCGGTACCCCATCCCCCGCTATCGGGCTCTATTACTTTTTCCGCGAAGTGAGCGTCTGTTTTTTGACCCCTGGAGCATCCGCATTTTTCAACGGCATAAACGCAGGATTCTGGCATCAAAACCGCAGAGAACGGCGCCCTCAAAGTGTCAATGCGGTAGCGCGCAGAGATGTGGTGTAAGAGGCGGGGCATGCCCCGCCTCCGCCCT
>DXZV01000165.1:2441-3841 GCA_019419485.1 Collinsella sp. | reverse complement strand
GCGTGATCTCGGCACGCGGCGACTGCGCCACTAGAATGTCGATACCCGCCTCGACCTCGCGCGCAAACTGCTCGTCGCAGGTCACCAGATAGCAGGCGGCCAGCGGATCGTGCTCGGCCTGGGCCATCAGGTCGGCCGCGACCACCATGGGCTTGGCCGTGGCATCGGCCAGCACGCAGACCTCGGAGGGGCCGGCGACCATGTCGATGCCCACGTCGCCCGAAACAATCTGCTTGGCCGCGGCGACAAAGGCGTTGCCCGGGCCGGTGATCTTGTCGACGCGCGGAATGGTCTCGGTACCGTACGCCAGCGCGGCCACGGCCTGGGCGCCGCCCACCATATAGATCTCGTCCACGCCGCCGAGCTTGGCCGCGGCGAGCGTATAGGGGCTGATCAGGCCGTCCTTTTGTGGCGGCGTCACCATGACCACGCGCTTAACGCCGGCCACCTTGGCAGGGATAGCGTTCATGAGCACGGTGGAGGGATACTGCGCGCGACCGCCCGGCACGTAGATGCCGGCCGCGGCAAGCGGGGTCACCTTAACGCCGAGCATCGTGCCGTCCGGGCGCGTGGTAAACCAGCTCTGCTCGACCTCGCGCTGGTGAAACTCACGGATCTGGCGCGCAGCCTTCTCGAGCGCGGCGACAAAGGCCGGGTCGAGGCCTTCGAGCGCAGCATCGATCTGCTCTTGCGGCAGACGAAAGCTTTGCAGCTCGACACCGTCAAAACGCTGGCAGTAATCGCGCACCGCAGCATCGCCGTTGGCACGCACGTTGGCCACGATATCGCGGGCGGCGTCGACGATGTTTTGCGGCAGCACACCCTTGCGGTTGAGCTGGTTGGTAACGAGGCGCTCACCGGGAGCAAGCTTGATGGTCTTCATATCGGTATCCCCTATCGGTCGAGGTTGCGTTTGGAAAACGAGATGCCGGGCAGCGGCACCAATCGGCCCGCAGTCCGGATATGGGGGCGCCCGTGCGCGCTCGCGCTATTGTGCCGAGCCCGCGACGGGCTCAAAATGCTTGTCCTTCACGGCAGCCGCCAGGCGATCGGCCAGGTTGCGAACGCGCGGATCCAGGCGCGCGGCACCCGGGTTGACGAAGAAGCGGGCCGTGCAGTCCATAATGCGGCCGGTGATGACCAGGTCGTTGTCGCGCAGCGTGGCGCCCGTGGCGGTGATATCCACGATGCGATCGGTCATACCGACGATGGGTCCCAGCTCGATGTTGCCGTGCAGCGAAACAATGTCGGCGTTCACGCCGCACTCGGCATACCAGGCACTCGCGATGCGCGGGTACTTGGTTGCCACGCGAAGCGACCCGCGGCGGGCATAGTTGCGCTCGGCCTGGCCAGCGCGCCACGCGGGCTCCGCCTCGATAAAGGTGCACAGGCCGTAGCCC
>DXZV01000165.1:0-2420 GCA_019419485.1 Collinsella sp. | reverse complement strand
AGTTGAGGTCGGCCTCGATGAGCGAGTCCCAACCGCAGATGCCGCAATCGGCACCGCCGCAGCCCACAAAGGCGGGCGCATCGCTGGGGCGCACGATGACAAACTCGATATCGCCGACCGCGCCCTCGCCGGCACGCGTGTCGCGGCCGCGCACGATCAGGTGACGGCCGGGATCACGCAGCTCAGAGACGTCCAGACCCGCGGCCTCGAGCACGTCGAGCGTGTCGGCCTTAAGCGAGCCCTTGGGCACGGCGATGCGCAGCGGGCCCTCGGTGCCACGGCCCGCGGCATGGTCGCCATCGGAAGCGGCATCCTCGGCCGAGGTGCGCGCGGCCTCCAGGCGCTCGAGCGAAAAGGCGAAGCCCGCCGCCGGCACCTCGATACCGGCGCCAAATGCGCCGGTAAAGATGGAGTCATAGCGTCCGCCCGAACCGACCGGATCGGGCAAGCCGCCGGCATAGGCCTTAAAGACCAGGCCCGTGTAGTAATCGAAAGAGTTCATGATAGAGAAGTCGAACGACAGCACCTGGGCGTCCTCGGGTGCCAGGCCCTCAACCAGGGCACGCAGCTCGCACGTCAGCGGCGCGACGATACCGGCGGCCTCCAGCAGCGCGTCCACGCGGTCGAGTACCTCGGCACCGCCGTGCAGACGCGGCAACTCGCTAATGGCGGCCTTGACGGCATCGGACTCGGCGCTTGCCGCCACGCGGGCATCGAGGCCCACAAAGTCATTGGCGTGCACGCAGCGCAGGGCCTCGGCAGCCAGCTCACGATCCTCGCATACCGCGAGCAATTCCTTAAAAGGACGCACGCTGCCTGCGATGATGCGCGCATCGGGAAGTGCCAGCTCACGCACGGCCTCCGCCACCAGCGAAACAATCTCGACATCGCCCGCGGTATCGCCCGCGCTGATAAGCTCAAAGCCCAGCTGCGTAAACTGACGCGAGCCGCCGGCATTGCGCTGACACTCGCGAACCACCGGCGCCTCGTAGCGCAGGCGCAGGGGCAGGTCGGCCGCGCGCATGCGGGTCGAAACCAGACGCACGATCGGCAATGTGTTGTCGGGACGAACCACCAGCAGGCGGCCATCATCGTCAAAGAGCTTAAACGGCGTGTCCGCAATGCGGCCGCCCTCCTCGAGCGAACCCTTGTCCTCGAGTAGCGGCGTCTCGACCGGCAGGTAATGATGCTCCCTAAAGCAGCCCTTCACCGTACATGCGATCTCTTCGCGCGCCTGAGCCTCCTCGGGCAATATATCCCGGAATCCCCACGGTGTGGCCGTCATCTGGTGAGCCTCCTCATGCTGTGTTTCATATAGAGCAGAAGACCGGCATAGCTTCGCCGGTCTTCTGGGTACTTTAGCATACTAGAGTGTTTGCGGGGAGAATCGTCCTCCTCGGCTCACACCGTATTCATTTGGAAACATAGGAGCGGATTGTCGCAACCCAACCCCACCTAGACGCCAATCGCACGACGATACTCTGCCATTACCTGCGCATCGGCAGCTGCGGGGTCGGCAAAATAGCGCCAGTCATAGGTCTCGGCCGAAACAACTCCGCGATAGCCGCGCGCCACCAGCCTATCCAGGTCGGCGCGCATATCGCGGTCGCCGTCACCCCAGGCAAGATGCGTCGTGCCATCTGCCGCAACATCGACAAAATGCACGTGGGCGACATCATCGCCAAGCAGATCGAAATAATCGTCGATGGTATCCCCTGCCACCGCCATAGCGCCCAAATCCAGACACGCCTTAAGTGCCGGATGATCAACTGCCTCGATCATGCGCTTCGTGTCGGCCGCCGAGTTCACGATCATCGACTCAACCGGCTGTAGGGCCTCGAGCACCAGTCGCACGCCGCGCTCTCCCGCATGCTCGGCAATCGCACGCAGCATCGAGGCGCTGCGACCCCACGCGTCCTCGATCGGCTCGTTCAAAAATGCCCAGCCGCTCGAGACCATGACCTGCTCGGCTCCAAGTTCCGCCGCGATATCTACAACGTTCTTAAAGTACGCGAGCGTGCGGGCACGCGCCTCATTCCCGCGCGCCGCGATATTCCACGGCTTGGGGTTGTTCTGTTCGGGACAAAGCCCCACAATCCGAACGCCATACCGCTGCGACAGCTCCCGTACCCGTTCGAGCGAATCGTATCCATGGCAATCGACATACAGATGCATCGCCCCGGTCCAAAGCTCGCAACACGTGTAGCCCGAAGCCGACGCCGAAGAAAAGAACTCCTCAAGGTCAAAATAACGATGGCTGATATTCATGACGGCAAGCTGGGGATAGCTCATAATTACTCTCCAACCCAAGCGAGGCCCCGTTCCATATAGGAGCGAGGCCCGATTACACAAACGTTATTTGCTCTTAGTAGTCGAACTGGTGATAGTAGCGACGGTAGTTGAGGTTGTGCTTGGTGACC
>DXZV01000164.1:3019-3924 GCA_019419485.1 Collinsella sp. | reverse complement strand
GCTACACACACCGTAAAACCACACGGTATCCAGTCATTTGAACACTTTGGAGGTTCATCATGAGCAATGTTTACACGTCCATCGATCAGCTTATCGGCCACACTCCGCTTCTGGAGCTCACTCACTTTGAGGCCGATGAGGACCTCAAGGCCCGCGTGCTCGTCAAGCTGGAATACTTCAACCCCGCCGGCTCCGTCAAAGACCGCGTCGCCAAGAACATGATCGACGAGGCCGAGAAGGCCGGCAAGCTCGTGCGCGGCGGCGACTACACCATCATCGAGCCCACGAGCGGCAACACCGGCGTCGGCATCGCCTCGGTGGCGGCGGCTCGCGGCTACAAGGTGATCATCACCATGCCCGAGACCATGTCCGTCGAGCGCCGCAAACTTATGCAGGCATACGGCGCACAGCTCGTGCTCACCGACGGCTCCAAGGGCATGAAGGGCGCCATCGCCAAGGCCGAGGAACTGCAGAAGGAGACGCCCAACAGCATTATCGCCGGCCAGTTTGTAAACCCCGCCAACCCCGCCATCCACAAGGCCACGACCGGCCCCGAGATCTGGGATGACACCGACGGCAAGGTCGACATCTTCGTCGCCGGCGTCGGCACCGGTGGCACCGTGACCGGTGTGGGCGAGTTCCTCAAGGAACAGAACCCCGAGATTCAGGTCGTCGCCGTCGAGCCCGCCACCTCCCCGGTGCTCTCCAAGGGCCAGGCCGGCCCGCACAAGATCCAGGGTATCGGCGCCGGCTTTGTGCCCGACGTCCTCGACACCCAGGTCTATGACGAGATCATCCCCGTCGAGAACGACGACGCCTTTGCCACCGGCCGCGCCGTGGGCCACAAGGAGGGCGTGCTCGTGGGCATTTCGTCCGGCGCCGCCGTGTGGGCCGCACTGCAGCTG
>DXZV01000164.1:1172-3009 GCA_019419485.1 Collinsella sp. | reverse complement strand
AGGCACGCCGGCCCCCCTCTCTTCTGGCAGCCTGAGCTCATCCCAACAGGGTGTCCCACAGGACGCCCGAACTTGCTACAATGTCTGCGGCGCGGAACCAGCCTCCCGCGCCGCTTTTCTTTTTTGGCCACATGCCACCAAGGAGAACCTCCCCATGCACAACAAGCGCGTGCTCGTCGCCATGAGCGGCGGCGTCGATTCCAGCGTGACCGCGTATCTGCTCAAAAGTCAGGGTTACGAATGTGTCGGTGCCACCATGCGCCTCACCTGCCCCGCGCCCGATCCCACCACGGGCATGAGTAAGGTCGACCGCGACATCGCCGATGCAAAGGCCGTCGCCGAGCGCCTGGGGATACCCCATCACGTGCTCGACTTGCAGCAAACCTTCGACCGCAACGTGATCGAGCGCTTTGTGAACGCCTACCAGGAGGGACTCACGCCCAACCCGTGCATCATCTGCAACCGCCATATTAAGTTTGGCGCGCTGCTCGATGCGGCACTCAATATGGGCTGCGATTACATCGCCACAGGTCACTACGCCAAAACGAGCCAGGCGTCCGACGGAACCTGGCAGCTGCATCGCGGCGAGGACCCTAAAAAGGACCAAAGCTACTTTTTATATTCGCTTACGCAGGAGCGCCTGGCGCACACGATCTTTCCGCTGGCAGGCCTGGACAAGGAGCACGACGTGCGCCGCATTGCCGCCGAGCAGGGCTTTGCCAACGCCAAGAAGGCCGAAAGCGAGGACATCTGCTTTATCGCGGATGGCGACTATGCGGGCTATATCGAGCGTCGGTGCGGACATCCCGCTACACCGGGCGATATCGTATGGCGCGACGGCAGCGTGGTCGGACGCCACAACGGCGCGTTGCGCTATACCATCGGCCAGCGCAAGGGCCTGGGCGTCGCGATGGCGCATCCCGTGTACGTAACGGGCGTCGACGCCGCCAACAACATTGTGCATCTGGGCGAAGCGGAAGATCTGACCGCCACGGCGCTAACTGCCGATGAGTGGATCTGGAGCGCGCCGGACACGCGCATGGAGGCTGAGCTCGATGCCGGCGGCATTCGCGTAGGTGCCAAGTACCGCTACCGTCAGAAAGACCAGGCAGCGACCCTTACGCGTGACGAAGACGGGCAAATGTTGCTGACCTTTGACGAGCCACAGCGCGCCATCGCCCCCGGACAGGCCGTTGTAGTCTATCGCGGCGACATCGTCCTGGGCGGCGGCACCGTGACCGGCGCGCTTAAGTAGCCGCGGGTTTATCGCTGCACGTGTCGAAGTGCCTCAACAGCGGCACCAACCTCGATTACGCGACGCTCGAGGCCGCGGCGGATGGCCTCGAGTCGACCCTCCGCCGTGGCCCATTTGCTCTGCGAAAGAATCTCGATCGCCTCATCAACAAATCCATTGAGCCGCGATGAATCGAACCAATCGAGCGAGTCCGCAAGCGCCAGCTGGACGGAAGGGTCGGGCCCAAACGGCTTAGCGGAAAACCCAAACTCTCCAGCTGCGAGCACGACAGTTGGCACGTTATACCACAGACAGTTGCCGCTATCGAACAGCGGAGCAGGTTTTATCTCCAGGGTATCGACATTGCGGATGATGCCGAAGTTTCGCCAATGGCGGTCGCTGTTGGCCAAAAGGGCATCGCAGACAATCATCTGCGACATAGACCTTCTCACAGCGGCCTCATCGGCACCATGCTTGCCGAGGTAGCAACAGTACCGGTCGTACGTCGAGTTTCCCCGCTGACTACCAAGTACGCCCTTAACGTAAACAGCCGGAACGTATTCCTCGCGGCCGTCAAGAAAGTCGTCGCACAGACACACAGGG
>DXZV01000164.1:0-1162 GCA_019419485.1 Collinsella sp. | reverse complement strand
ACCGTGTAAGGAACAAACTCCCCCTTGGAAAGCAAGCGACGATGTAGAGCCGTTGCAACCGCCTCGTTAAGGGGACGCTGATCGTCCATCCCGCACCCTTTAGCCAAAACGCGAATGCCGTTTCGGATCATCCACGATTTAGGGAGCTCGCCCTCGGACGTGTTATCCGGATTTTTTAGACCGATGCCTTCCAGCCAACCCGAACGCTCTTCGGGCGCCGATCGCTCAAATTCGTTCTCAAAGTAATTGATGCTTTGCCATTTGAGTTCGGCGCAATCGGCCGGCCGCAGCCAATAACAATCCGAAAGCGATAAGCCCAGGCACCGAACCGGAACCTCGATGCCACTGGCAATTCCCAGTTCACGATAGCGCGAGACGAGTCCAGGGCGGACGTCAGGCACCGACCGATGGCTCCACCACACGTTGAGCTCCCGTTTATTCACCGTAGGAGAAGAGCTCGAGCATGTGCCAAACGGCATTCGTTGCGCATCGAGGACCTCGGCGATTTCGAAGGGAAACTCGCGCGTCGGATCAAATGAGACATGCGCGACCTCATGGTCGGCCGACATCAGCGTAAACTTGCGTCCCACATCGGCCGCAGGACGGCGTCCTCGCTTGCGGACCTTTTGGTAGGCGGTCGCAGAATTGTACTCGACCATCTTCCGGCCGCCCACAATATCGCACACAAGCGTCCCCGATGCGGCAAGTTGCGATATGCGGGCTTTCGTAACGCCCAACAGGCGGGCGGCATCACCCATAGATAAGTACTCAGACGTATCCATACACCGCATCACCTCGTTAAGTAATTTACGCGTTTAGTTAATAGATTACATCTATCATAATACTAAACGACCTAAAGCGAAAAAAGGCCCGAGAAATCGGGCCTTAGCGATTGGTCAGCCGAGTCGCAAACTGCTTCCTTAGCGCTGCACGTAGGCGCGGACCAGCTCAAAGGTGTTACGCACACCGTCGATGTGGCTGCGCTCGTAGTTGTGGCTCGCGTACACGCCGGGGCCGATCAGACCATGGCGAATGTCGTAGCCGGCCGAGAGCGTGGCCTCGACGTCCGAACCGTAGTGCGGGTACACATCGATGGCGTAATCGAGCTCCAGCTCGCGCGCGATGTTGGACAGCGTGGTTACCAGGTCGTAGTTGTACGGAC
>DXZV01000163.1:2321-3929 GCA_019419485.1 Collinsella sp. | reverse complement strand
GCCCTGACGGTCCCGGCGTCCTTGGCCCTGAAGACCGGCGCCACGATCCTGGCGACCCTCCTGGCGAGGCTCCCGAGCTGTTTCCGCTAGTTTGAGACTTGCAGCTTCGGCATCGTGACGTTTCATCTATGGCAATGAAAGTTTTCAGATAAGGCAAAGGCATGCCGATCAGCTAGGCCATCCTTGTCAATGTAGCTACCAACTACTTGGCAAGGAGGCGGAAAGGATGATCGACATGTCGACGATCGAGAGTATACGCGACATGAGCCGCCAGGGGCTCACGAACGCGGAGATACAGAGGCGGACGGGGGTCTCGCAGCCGACGATCCGCAAGTACCTGGCCATGGACGACTTCTCGCCGCAGATGCCCGCGAAGTCGCGGCGCGGCTCCATACTCGACCCGTACAAGCCCTTCATCGACTCGATCCTCGAGGGCGACCTGCACGTCTGGCGCAAGCAGCGCCATAGCGCCCAGAGAATCTACGAGAGGCTGCTCGACGAGACGCCTTACGCGGGCGGGTACGGGATCGTGAAGAAGTACGTCCGCGAGCGCAAGGCCCAGATGAAGGCGTCGGAGACGGCGTTCATCGAGCTCGTATGGGCGCCGGGCGAGGCGCAAGCGGACTTCGGCGACGTCGACGTCGTCTACCGCGGCGAGCGCGTGCGCATGCACTTCTTCGCGTTGAGCTTCCCCTTCTCCAACATGGGCTTCTGCCAGCTGTTCGCCGGCGAGACCTCCGAGTGCGTCTGCCAGGGGCTCAAGGACGTGTTCGAGCACGTGGGCGGCGTGCCGCACCGGATCGTGTTCGACAACGCCACGGGGGCCGGCCGCAAGATCAGCGGCAAGGTCACCGAGGCGGAGCTCTTCTCCAGGATGCACGCGCACTACGGGTTCTCGGTGACCTACGCCAACCCGGATTCCGGCCACGAGAAGGGCAACGTCGAGCGCAAGGTCGGCTGGTCGCGCCAGCACCTGTTCACGCCGATGCCCGCGCTGGACGACATCGCGGCGTTCAACGCGGCGCTGCTGGGAAGATGCGACGGCTATGCCGGCAACGAGCACTACGAGAAGCACATGAGCTGGGGCGAGCTGTTCGAGCGCGACCGGGCGGCGCTGCTGCCGCTTCCCGCGAAGCCGTTCGCATGCGTGCGCTACGGTTCCGCGATCGTCGACAAGCGCGGTTGCGCCAGCGTCGACGGCGGCCACCGCTACCACGTCTCCGACGCGATGGCCGGGAGACCCGTCACCGTCGCGTACGGCGCGCACGGCATCGCGTTCGCGAATTCCGCCGGCGAGGTCCTCGCGGAGCACGACAGGAGGTTCGGGGCGGCCGCCGGCTCTCCCGGCCCCGCGTCCCAGCTGGGGCTCCTCGCCAGGCGGCCGGGAGCCTGGCGCAACTCGCCAGCGAGGGCGGCGCTGCCCGCGAACGTGGCCGCACACATGGACTCCATGGAGTCGGCGGCCCTTTCCGACCTGGTCAAGTGCATGAAGAAATGGTGCGCATCGTGGTCGTACGACGAGGTGGCCTCGGCTTTGTCGGAGGTGCTCGCGAGGACCGGTGCCACGCGCGCGGCCGATGTCGAGATGATGCTCGCCCGCATCGGCGG
>DXZV01000163.1:1052-2311 GCA_019419485.1 Collinsella sp. | reverse complement strand
CCTGTCAGCCTACGACGGCCTGCTGGGATGTGGTGCCGCATGAGCGCGAGGGCGGAGCTTGAGGCGAGGGCCCGCGCAGGGTTCCGCGCCGTGATGCTGTCGAACCACACGGCCGAGAAGTTCGCGTCGGAATCGAGCGCGGGGGAGCTCAGGTTCCTGTGCTCGGTGTTCGACGAGGAATGCTCGTGGCGCGAGAAGTCGAAGCGGGAGCGGCTGCTCAAGCGGGCGAGGTTCCCGGTGCCGAAGACCTTCGACGGCTACGACTGGTCGCGCATAAGGCTGCCGGAGGGGATGCCCAGGAACGACGTGGAGTCGTGCGCGTTCGTCGGATCGATGCAGAACCTGGTGCTGTACGGCGGCGTCGGCAACGGCAAGACGCATATGGCAATCGCTTGCGGCACGACCGCCTGCCACATGGGCCTGTCGGTGATGTTCACGACGATATCGGACCTCGTCGTGAGGATGCAGAAGGCGGAGGAGGCGGGATCCCTCGACCGCGTGTTCCGGGAGGTCGAGCGCGCCGATCTGGTCATCCTGGACGAGCTGGGCTACTTGCCGATAGACCGCCAGGGCGCAAGGCTCTTGTTCCAGGTCGTGTCCAAGTGCTACGAACGGCGGAGCCTGATCGTGACAACCAACCTCGAGTTCTCGAGGTGGGGGTCGGTGCTGACCGACGACCAGATGGCCGCGGCCATGATCGACAGGATCATCCACTACGGCCACCTGATCGTGTTCGAGGGGCCCACCAAGAGGATGGAGGCTTCGCCCATGGCAAACAAACGCTAGGAGAACGCGCTAAGCGGCATGCCTTGCCGAACATGAAAACTTGCAGTGCCAGGCCTGAAAGTTTTGCGTGCCACCCATGAAACTACGGTCTTGACGAAAACAGGCAGAGGTGGCGGTGCCCGAGGTGCGGGGAGGCCTTCTCGGCGCTGACGGGGACGGTGCTCGAGTCGAGCAACAAGGAGCTCCCCGTGTGGGAGCGCTTCATCACCTGCATGTGCTACAACGCGCCGGTCGACCTGGCTGCGGAGGTGTGCGGCATCGCCCATACCACGGCCTTCGAGTGGCGCCACCGCGTCTTCGCCACCGTGGACGGCTACCAGGACCGCCTGGTGCTGAGGGGGCGCGTCTGGATCGACGAGCTCTACCTCACCGACTCCGACATCGTCCGCAGCGCGGACTACGTGCCCAAGAGGGGCCTGTCGAAGAACAAGATCTGCATCGCGGTGGCGCCACTCGAAGGCCGTGGTATGGGC
>DXZV01000163.1:0-1042 GCA_019419485.1 Collinsella sp. | reverse complement strand
TGCATCGCGGTGGCCATCGACGCCTACAAGAACGCCGTCGTGGCCATATGCGGCCACGGCAAGCCCTCCTCAAGGCGCATCAGGGACGCGCTGCTGTCGCACATAGCGCCCGGTTCCGTCATCGTCCACGACATGGAGAAGGCCCACATGAGCCTCGTGAGGGCCGCCAAGTGCACCGACGAGGCGTACAAGGCAGACGTGAAGGACCCTGTGTACCTGGAGGCGATGGAGCTCGTGAACAACCTGTGCTCGTGGCTCAGGCGCTACCTATTCCGCTTCCCCGGGATGAAGAAGGGCAACCTGCAGTCCTACCTGAACTGGTTCGTGTACCTGTTCCGCGTCCGACGCGACGAGGAGAAATGGCCCAAAACGGCAAGGGTCATGCGCCATTTGCTTATGACCGATGCGCATTACCGCAGCTCAAGGTAGGTATAGGACCCGCACGATTCGCTACTCTCGGATTTTCGAATTATCTAGCATCTAATTGTTCGATCGATTGATGATGCTCAGGATACGCAGGAAGACATTCATGATGTCGACAAATAGGTTGCTTGCCATAAGTACGGCATTTGGGACTGTGGGCGGCACTTGCGTGGCACAGTACGTGTCCCACCCGATAAAGCAGGCAAAAAGTGCCACAATGACGTAATCAGTTGCGGTCTGGTCGATTCCCATAAACATCAAAACGATCTCGACCAGGACTACAGCCAGAAGAGCTCCACAAAGAACTCCCGAGATCTTTGCGAAGAAGCGCGGGAAGAGAACGCCGAGTGCTCCGAAAATGACGGTAATGGCCGCTGTTGCCGTGAAAGCGGTGTTGATCGCGGGCAAATCGGCTGCCATAACCCCAATCGAGGAAATAAATCCAAACGTCGTAATGAAGAGAATAAAGCCACCGAGCGACATAGGAACACTTTGCCGACTCTGTGCCACACTCATCAAAATCAAGCCACCAATCGTGCCAAGGAAAGTGATGCCCATGACCGAAAAGGCATGCGAGCTCAAATACATGAGAAAATGAATGTCGCGGGTGATATAGCAG
>DXZV01000162.1:3552-3932 GCA_019419485.1 Collinsella sp. | reverse complement strand
AAGTACGGTGGCGATCGCGTCGAGGTATGCGTCGCGGCGCGCGATATCGATGTGGGCGAGACCCTCGATGAGACCAATGTCATAACCCAGGAATGGCTGACAAGTCTGCTGCCGCGTGACGCGGCGACCGAGCTGCGCCAGGTGCGCGGCGACGTGACGACCTCGCGTATTCCCAAAAACGCCGTGATCTGCAATGTCTACACCAAGGCCGAGAGCCACAAGCTCGAGGTGCCTAAGGGCAAAGTTGCCGTTTCGGTGGCGGTTGATGCCGAGCACTCGGTCGGCGGCGCTACGGGCGTGGGCAGCTATGTGGACGTGTACGTGCAAAAAGATGGCGTGACCGATCGACTGTGCGGCGCGTATGTGATCGATACCAGTGA
>DXZV01000162.1:0-3532 GCA_019419485.1 Collinsella sp. | reverse complement strand
GGGTGACGCTGGCGGCTGACCCCGAAGACGTCAAGGAACTGCTGGGAGCCTCGGGCAAGGGAACGGTCAGCTTGACGATTCCCGCCACGGCGCGCGGCAAAAAGAGCGGAGGCGACGAGTGATGAAGGCGATCTGGCTTGCGTGCTGCGCGTGCGGCGATTACGGGCTGTTGCAGCGGGAAGTCGAGGGCCGTGATGCGGGTGCACAGGTGCTTCGCGTGGGTGACCTGGACGGGCTGGTTTCCATGGCGCGGGCGTTTCCGTCGCGCCGCGGAGCTGCCATCATCGCGGCGTCTCTGTTTGATACCGAAGATGTGCGCAAGACTGTTGCGCGCCTGACGGCCGAAGGCCGCGTGAGTCGCGTGGTCGTACTGATAGAGACGCTCGATCCGTCGGATATCGAGGGGCTGTTTCGCGCGGGGGCGACCGAGGTCATCGCTGCACACAGCATATGCGGCAACGGGCGCGCGGGCGAGGGAGCAGTTGATTCCGATCGGCGCATGACGATTGAGCCCGATGCTTTTGTTGATAGGGAACCCGGGGCGCCTCGCGCTACAAGAGGCCCGCGTGTTGATGATTATGGAAAAGCGGAAGCCGAGCATGGTCGGCGCCCCCGGAACCCCCTTGTATACGATGACGCTGGAGGGCCGGCGCAGCATGCTGGCGACTCTGCGGCAGTAGATATGGGATACGTGCACGGCGTGAATCTGGCGGATGAACTCGACGAAGTTGAGGGCCTTGCCGGGTGCGGCGAGTTGTCGCTGATGCAGCATGAGCAGATTGCGCAGAACGAGCCTGCCTCGCAGACCGAACAAGCAGCCATGCCGGCTTGGACGCAGCACGTGGTTGCGGCGGGGGAGACGGGGACGCTGTCACCGACGCCCGCCCCGCCGCCTCCGATGCCGCCGGCAGACGCTACCGCTCCGCCGCATCGAGCTCCAGTCATCTGCGCTATTTCGGGTTCGGGCGGTTGCGGCAAGTCGACGATCGTTGCCACCATGGCACACACATCGTCGCTGTTGGGCTTGCGTGCCGCCGTGCTCGACCTGGACCTGATGTTTGGAAACCTTTACGACTTGTTAGGCGTCGATGCTCCGCGCGATATGGCGGCACTTATCGAGCCGTCGGCGGCGGGCATGCTCACCGAGCCGGATATCGTAGCCGCTTCGATGCGCGTGGCGCCGGGCGTTACGCTCTGGGGTCCCGTCGCGGCGCCCGAGCAAGCCGAGCTCATGGCACGTCCGGTGGAGCTACTGCTTGATGTTCTGCGTCGCGAATCCGACGTGGTCTTTATCGATACCTCGGTCTTTTGGGGCGACGCCGTGGCGGCTGCGGTGGCGGCGAGCGACCGTTGCCTGGTCGTTGGCGATGCGGCGGTGTCGTCCGCGGCATCGGCATCGCGCGTCATTGAACTGGCAGGTCGAGTAGGTGTGCCGCGCACGCGCATGAGCGCCGTGTTCAACCGGTTCGGTGCGCGCGGGGCAGACGAGGACGTCGCCATGCGCTTTGAGATTGCCTGTGCGTTAAGCTCCAAGATTCGTATCGCCGATGGCGGGCAGGATCTCGCCGCGCTCATGGCGTTTGGGCGCGCTGACGAGGCAGTGGGGCAGACCAGCGCTTTTGCGACTAGCGTGCGCGAGGCCACGCGCGAGATGCTCGTGGAACTGGGGTGCGCCGTCGGCCCTTGGAGCGATATGGTCGCCGACCGTGCAACGCGCACCGAACGCCCGCGTATCCGCCTTCCCTGGTCGCGCGAGGGTGATCAGCGATGAGCCTGCAAACGAGGATTAAGGCTGCCGGCGCTGCGGCGGCGGCAGCGCCTGTAGATGTGGGGCGTCGCCGCGCCGTGAAACGACGCACCAAGCGCGCCGTGATGGACCGCATGGGTTACGACGAAGTGGCGCGTATCAGCGCCTATATCGACCCGGCACTTGCCCGCTCGGAATTGCGTCCTGCGGTGGAGGCGGCGCTCAATGTTGAGGAGCCGACCGATCTCGCGACGCCCGAGCGCGAGACCATCATCGACGAGATTTTGGATGACGTGGTGGGCTTGGGGCCGTTGCAGCCGCTCATCGAGGACGACACCGTTACCGAGATCATGATCAACGGCTGCCGCTCGGCTTTCTTTGAACGCGGCGGCGTCTTGTACCCCATCGAGCATGCGTTTGAGGATGATGAGCAGATCCGTGTGCTTATCGACCGCATTATCTCGCCACTTGGCCGCCGTATCGACGAGCGCAGCCCCATCGTCAACGCCCGCCTCAAAACGGGCTATCGCGTCAACGCGGTGATTCCGCCTGTGGCGATTGACGGACCGATTCTCACCATCCGAAAGTTCTCGGACCGTATCTGCTCGCTGGACGAGCTCGTGGGGTTGGGATCGCTGCCGCTTTGGTATGCGCAGCTGCTGTCGTGTGCGGTGTCGCTGCGACAGGACCTGGCGGTTGCGGGAGGCACGGGATCTGGTAAGACCACCCTGCTCAACGCGTTGTCATGTGAGATTTCCACCGGCGAGCGCATCGTGACGATCGAGGACTCTGCCGAGCTCAAGTTTGCGCATCATCCGCACGTGGTGCGCCTAGAGGCGCGCGAGGCTTCAATTGAGGGCGAGGGCGCGGTGACGATCCGCGACCTGGTGACTAATGCCCTGCGCATGCGCCCCGACCGCATCGTGGTGGGCGAGGTGCGCGGTGCCGAGTGCTGCGACATGTTGCAGGCCATGAACACGGGCCACGACGGGTCGCTCACCACGCTTCATGCGGGTTCAGAACAGGAGACCGTGGTGCGTCTGACGTTGCTTGCACGTTATGGCATCGATCTGCCGAGCGAGCTCATCGAGGAGCAGATTGCCATGGCACTCGACGGCATCGTGATGTCCGAGCGCCACGCCGATGGCAGGCGCTTCGTCTCCTCGTATTCGGGGGTGCGACGCGCCGCATCGGGCGGCGTAGAGCTCGAGCGCTATGTGACGTTCGATGCCGCCGAGCGCACCTGGACGCTTGACCGCGAGCCGCCGTTTATCGCAGAAGGCCTGCGGTCGGGGACGCTCACACAAGAGGAGGTGGACGAATGGAGATCACTGTGCCCCTCGTCGTAGGGGGCTTGGCAGGGCTTTCTGTCGCGACGGCGTGCGGGGCGGAACCTCGTGTGCCGCAGGTACCGCCGGCGGAGCTGGCACGTCAGGCGCTCGAGACGGTGGCAGAGAAGCTGCCGCGTGAGCTGGTGGAAAACGATCTGCTGAAAAAGATCGCCCGTTCGTGGGCATCGCTGGCTCCGGCGCATCGCCTTGGCCTCGTGATCGAAGATGCTTCGGGACGTTTGGCGTTTCTGCTGCTATCGAGCGGTGTCTGCTGCGTTTTACTAACGATGGTGTCGTTATCGCCCCTCGGATTTGCCTTGGGACTTGTTGCTCCGTTTGCCGTTGGTGCCGCTCGGGATGGCTTTGAGAGCCGGCGCGAGCAACACGATGCAGAAGAGGCAATGCCCGAGGCGTTTACCGCACTTTCCATGTCGCTTGCCTCGGGACATTCGCT
>DXZV01000161.1 GCA_019419485.1 Collinsella sp. | reverse complement strand
GTACCGAAGGTGTCGACCATGATTGAGAGGGGCTTGGAAACGCCGATGGCGTAGGCAAGCTCGACTTCGCAGCGGTCGGCCAGACCGGCGGCGACCACGTTCTTGGCGACCCAGCGCGCGGCATACGCGGCGGAGCGGTCAACCTTGGTGCAGTCCTTGCCGCTAAAGGCGCCGCCGCCGTGACGGCCGTAGCCGCCGTAGGTGTCGACGATGATCTTGCGGCCGGTGAGGCCCGTGTCGCCCATGGGGCCGCCCACGACAAAGCGACCGGTGGGGTTTACGTAGATGTCGGCGCCGTCCCAAGGCATGTTCTCGGCAGCCATGACAGGCGCGATGACATGCTCGATGAGGTCGGCCTTGATCTTGCCCATGTCCTCAATCTCGGCAGCGTGCTGCGTGGAGATGACGATGGTCGTGACCTCCACGGGCTTGCCCTCCTCGTAGCGCACCGTGACCTGGGTCTTGCCGTCGGGGCGCAGGTAGGGCAGGGTTCCGTCATGACGCACGGCAGCCAGGCGCTCGGCCAGGCGACTCGCCAGGTAGTGTGGCATGGGCATGAGGGTCTTGGTCTCGTTGGAGGCATAACCGAACATCATGCCCTGGTCGCCGGCGCCGATCAGGTCGATCGGGTCGGTGGTGGCGCCGGTCTGGGTTTCGAAGGACTCGTCAACGCCCTGGGCGATATCGGGCGACTGCTCGTGGATGAGGCTCATAACGCCGCAGGTGTCGCAGTCAAAACCGAACTTGGCACGGTTGTAGCCAATGCGGCGGATAACGCCGCGGGCGATTTCCTGTACGTCGACGTAGGCCTGGGTGCGAATCTCGCCGGCAACGATGACGGTGCCGGTGGTCACAAGGGTCTCGCAGGCGCAGCGGACGTTCTCCACGTTGGCAGGCACGCCGTTGGGGGCGATGTAGCCCTGCTCCTGGAGCTCTATTTCTTTGGCGAGGATTGCGTCGAGAACGGCGTCGCTGATCTGGTCAGCGATCTTATCGGGATGACCTTCGGTCACCGACTCCGACGTAAAAACAAAGGACCCGTGTTGGGGTGGAATGGAACGAAGTTCTTCTGACATGATTGTCCTTTCAAAAACGTGTCCCGGCGACCGTTACCATTCCGCCGGGCTCTCTATGCAAGGGCACATCATAGCGCGTAAATCAAACATTCACACGCTTTCCGCACCTACTCATTGGGGACAGACTTAAATGACCAGTCGGGTGCTCATTGGGTAGTCATTTAAGTCTGTCCCCAATGAGTGGGTCGGTGCCCTTTGTGCGGAGGTTGCTTTGATGCTTTATACTGGTGCAGTTAGACATCCATCCTGCAATCGAGGAGATTTCCATGGCATCAGACGTTCGCGTCCGCTTTGCACCCTCACCGACGGGCAAGCTGCACATCGGCGGCGCCCGCACCGCTATCTATAACTGGGCTTTCGCCCGCGCAAACGGCGGTACGTTCATTCTGCGCATCGACGACACCGATCCCACCCGTTCCACCGACGAGAACACGCAGATCATTTTGCGCGCCATGCGTTGGCTGGGCTTGGACTGGGACGAGGGCCCCGAGGTGGGCGGCGACTATGGTCCCTATGCCCAGACCGAGCGCCTGGACCTGTACAAGCAGGCCGCCCAGAAGCTTTGGGATGAGGGCAAGGCCTATCCCTGCTTCTGCACCAAGGAGCAGCTCGATGCCGACCGCAAGGCCGCGCAGGAGCGCAAGGACCCCTTCCAGGGCTATCAGCGTCGTTGCCGCGATCTTGATCCCGAGGAGGCCCGCCGCCGCATCGAGGCCGGCGAGTCCTACGTCCTGCGCATCAAGGTGCCCGAGGACCGCGGCGACGTCGTCGTCCACGACGCCGTCCACGGCGAGGTGACCTTCGACGCCAAGGAGCTCGACGACTTTGTCATCTTCCGCTCCGATGGCACGCCCACGTACAACTTCGCGACCGTCGTCGACGACGCCATGATGAAGATCACCCATGTCATCCGCGGCGACGACCACCTGTCCAACACCCCGCGTCAGGTCATGGTCTACGAGGCCCTCGGCGCGCCCGTGCCTACGTTCGCCCACATTTCCATGATCTTGGGTGCCGACGGCAAGAAGCTCTCCAAGCGCCACGGCGCCACCTCGGTGGAGGAGTACCGCGACGCTGGTTACCTGTCCGACGCCTTCGTCAACTATCTGGCGCTGCTCGGCTGGTCGCTCGACGGCGAGACCACAATCATTCCGCGCGATGTCCTGGCCAGCAAGTTCTCGCTCGACCGCATCTCCAAGAACCCGGCGACCTTCGACCCCAAGAAACTCGACTGGGTCAACGCCGAGTACATCAACTGCATGTCCGATGCCCAGTTTGCCGACGAGATCATGGTCCCCGAGCTGCACGAGGCGGGTCTCATCGAGGGCAACGTCGAGTACGGCGAGGACTGGATCGACGCGCTTGCCGCCATCGTCAAGCCGCGCACCAAGATGCCGGCCGACGCCGTGACCGTCGCCGCCCCCATCTTTGCCACGGCCGAGACGCTCGAGTATGACGAGAAGTCTGTCAACAAGGGCCTGGCCAAGGAGGGCATGGGTTCCATTCTGGACGCCGCCAAGGCCGCGCTCGAGGGCGTGGACGAGTGGACTGCCGAGGCCATCGACGCTGCGCTTGAGCCGCTGCCCGAGCAGATGGACCTCAAGAAGCGCGTGGTGTTCCAGGCCGTGCGTGTGGCCGTTTGCGGCAACATGGTGAGCCCTCCGCTGGGCGAGACCATGGCACTCGTCGGCCGCGACGACTGCCTGGCGCGCATCGACCGCGCCCGCACGATGGCGCTGTAGTAGACGCGCAAACGCATGTATCCGAGCCCCGTTCCCTCGAGCGGGGCTCTTGTTTCTGTACCGATGAGTGGGTTGCTGGGACAAAATAATCAGTAGTGTTTGTCCCATGTTCGAGTGACGCAACGAGCTCGACACTCGTATCGGCCATGGGACAAACTCTACTGATTATTTTGTCCCACCCCTTTCAGGTCCGTTCGTTAGAGGTGGTGTATGGCTCAACAACTGTCGCTGTTTGGTTCGCCGGAACCGGAGGAGACTCCGGTGAAGCCCGAGCCTGCACCCGAACCCATCGCCGCCTACGCGAGCGTGGTCCTCGACATCCCCACCCGTGCGCTGTCGGAACCGTTTGCTTACGGCATCCCTGAGTCCCTTGCCAACGAGGCGCAGATCGGATCCACGGTCCTGGTCCACTTTGGTAACCGTGCGGCCGCGGGCTATATCGTCGACATTGCGCCTGAGCTGAGCGACCTGCAGGGCTACAATGCCCTCGACCCCGCGCGCATTAAAGCCGTCGAAGCCATCCTCAGCAAGCCGCTCTTTACCGCCGAGGCTGCCCGCATCGCGCGCTGGATGAGCCGCGAGTACGTCGCGACGCTTTCCGAGTGTCTGCGCCTGTTCTTGCCTCCGGGTGGAAGCCCGCGCGTGGTCAAGGGCGACGACGGCGTGTGGGCCGTTGAGCGCCCCGCCGTCAAACCCATCCAAAACCGCTGGGTCATGCTCACGCCCGAGGGTTTCGACTACACGCCGCCCAAGACCGCGGTCCGCCAGCGTCAGCTCATCGAGGCGCTCCAATGCGGCCCGGTCACGACGCGCGACCTCAACCTGCTCTACAACAGCATGTCGGCGACCATCAAAGCGCTCGAAAAACGCGGCGTCGTGGTGGTGGAAGAGCGCCGCGCCTGGCGTGGCTGCAGCGAGCGGACTACGCTGTCCTCCGCGAGCGGTAAGGCCCCGGTGGCACTCACCAACGGCCAGCAGCAGGCCCTCGCGCAGATTGAGCGCGCTCGCCTTGACGCCCATGGCGACGTGGTCCTTGTCGATGGCGTCACCGGTTCCGGCAAAACCGAGGTCTACCTCTCGGCGATTGAGCGCGTGCTGGCGGCCGGCCGTTCGGCCTGCGTG
>DXZV01000160.1:1590-3953 GCA_019419485.1 Collinsella sp. | reverse complement strand
CAGGTCGCCCACAAACAGGCCCTTTTCCTCGAGCATAACCTGGAGCTTCTCGAGCTCGCGCTCCTTTTCGCCCATGCGGTACTGCGCAAGCTCCAGCTCGGCGGCGCCTTCCTTGGAGCGGCTCTCCAAGTCGTTCCACTGCGACTGCAGCGAACGAAGCTCGTCGACGGCCAGCATCTGCGTAAGTTCGTTCGCGCGCGAGGACAGCTCTTTGTACTTGCGCGCGCGATCGACCTGACGCTCCAGCGGCCGCAGCTGACGGGCGATTTCCTTATTGATGTCGCGGGCACGGGTCAAGTGCTCGTCCATCGATTTAATCTTTTTGAGCGCACGCTCCTTGCGGCGTTTGTGCTTGGAGATGCCGGCGGCCTCCTCGATGAGGGCACGGCGCTCCTCGGGGCGGCTCTGCAAAATGGCGTCGAGCTTGCCCTGGCTGATGATGGAATGCGTATCCTTACCCAGGCCCGAATCGTGCAGGATGTCCTGAATGTCCATCAGGCGGCACGGGCTCGAGTTGATGAGGTACTCGCTTTCGCCCGAGCGATACATACGACGGGTGATGGCGACCTCGTCAAAGTCGACGGGCAGCATATGGTCCGAGTTATCGAGCACCAGAGTGACCTCGGCGACACCCACCGGCTTGCGCGCTGACGAGCCCGAGAAGATGACATCCTCCATGGCCTGGCCGCGCAGCCGCTTGGCGCTCTGCTCGCCCAGGACCCACAGAATCGAGTCAGAGATGTTCGATTTTCCCGAGCCGTTGGGACCGACGATGACGGTCAGGCCCGGCTCAAACGTCATATGGGCGCGGTCGGCAAACGACTTGAACCCTTTGAGCGTGAGGGACTTGAGATACACGGTTCCTCGCTTAAACAGGCTTCTTGTTGAGAATCACGCCGTTGGTGGTGTAGCCCATGCGGTCAAGTGCCTCGAGTGCAGCGGCTCCCTCGGCTTCCTTCTTTGAGGAGCCGGAGCCGCGACCCTGGCGAATACCATCGATCAACACCACGGCGGTAAAGGTGGGCGCATGCGCCGGGCCCTCGGAGCCAACGAGCTTATACGCCGGGGGTTCGTGACCGTCGGCTTGCACGCACTCCTGCAAGAACGATTTGGGGTTCGCGGGGTGCTCGGCACGCTCGGAAGCCAAATGCGGCTTAAGCGTACGGTGGATAAACTCCGCTGCGGCATCCCAGCCGGCGTCCAGGTACAGCGCGCCCACGAGCGACTCGTAGACGTTCTCGAGCGCCGAATGCAGGCCGCGCGCACCGGTACCGGTCTCGGAGGCACCAAAGATGATGATGTCGTCGATGCCCAACTCGTGAGAAACCTCGGACAGCGTGGCGCCCGAGACAAGCGACACCTTCAGGCGCGTGAGTTTGCCCTCGTCAAACTCCGGATAGGACTCAAAGAGCGAACGGGCGACGACGGCGCCCAAAATGGAATCGCCCAAGAACTCAAGGCGCTCATAGCTGGCAGAAACCGGCTGGCCCTCGACTGCCGAGGGATGCGTAAGCGCCGCGCGCAGCAGTACCTTATTATTGAACTCGTGGCCCAGGATTTCCTGGGCACGCGTAAGTCGTTCAGACAAAGCCAAGACCTAGGCCTCCCTGGCGTGTTCGATCGCGTCGACGGCGTCGGCGACAGAGTTGAGCGAGAGCAGAGTCTCGTCATCGATAGCCGTAACCAGCTGCAGGCGCTCGAGCGAGTTGGCATCGAGATCGTCAAAGGTGGTCTCATCGCTAATTTCGGCAACATCGACGCCCAGAACGTCAGCAGCGACCTCGGCGATCTTGTCGAAGATTTCGGAGCGGTCCATAGCGCTTCCTCTCATAGTGAATGAATACCAAAAGAATGGTACCGCCCGGGCGGTACCAAGACACGGTTCTGATTCTACCCCACGAAGCAGGCCGCGAGGCACATAACAGCGCTCTAACTCGCTCTTACAAAACGATGCCGTCCATGGAGTTGGCGACGTTCTCGACCAGCCCCGCGCGCACGGCTTCGGCCGCCGCGAGCGTACCGTTTTTAACAGCCTCGACCGAGGTGGCGCCATGGCCGATTAGGACCACGCCACGCAGGCCCAAAAGAATCGCACCGCCCTTGGCATCACCAGAGAGCTTGGCCTTAATCTCGCGCATCTGCTTTTTGATGAGCAGCGCGGCGATCTTGGTGCCGAGCGAGGCCATAAAGGCACCCTTGAGTTCCTGCAGCAAAAACTTGGCAGCGCCCTCGGTGGCCTTGAGCGCAATATTGCCCGACATGCCATCGGCAACGACGACATCGAAATTGCCCGAGGTGAGGTCGGTGCCTTCGCAGTTGCCCACAAAGCCGGGAACGGCGGCTTTCATGGCCGGGAAGCAGGC
>DXZV01000160.1:0-1580 GCA_019419485.1 Collinsella sp. | reverse complement strand
TAAAGTTGGAACCCTTCTCGTCCTCGGTGCCATTGGCAAGCAGGCCCACGCGGGGATGCTCGATGCCCAGGACGACGCGGGCATAGGCGCTACCCATCTGGGCAAAACGCACCATGTCATCGACCTCGACATCGGGGTTGGCGCCCATATCGCACAGCACCGTCAGACCGCCGGCGCGATTGGGCAGCGCATTGGTCAGACAGGGACGCACCGGCTGCTTCTTGCCTTCGGCCATATATCTAAACGGCGTCACATAGGCGGTGGCGGCAGCGGTCATGGCACCGGTCGAGCCGGCGGAGAAGAACGCGTCCGCGATGCCCTTTTTGATGGCGCGGCAGGCAAGCACGATCGACGATTTACGCTTGGTCATCACGGCGCGAATGGGATCGTCATCCATGGCGATAACGTCGGGTGCCTCAAGAGCCTCAACACGTGCATGGGAAGCAGCAAAGGGATTGACGATTTCAGCGGGGCCAGCTGCCAAGACCTCGATATCGGGATCGGCGGCAAGCGCAGCCTCGATACCATCGAGAACAACCTGAGGTTTCTCGTCTCCACCCACAACGTCTACACAAACGCGAACGTTACTCATATACATGCTCCTTATACAAAAATGGCCGACTCATTGAGCCGGCCATTGTGGTTCCATTTGGAACGGCATCGCATCCAGAGTATACCGTTACTCGGTAACGATAACCTCGCGGTCCTTGTAGAAACCGCAGCTGGGGCACACGTGGTGCGGAAGCTTGACAGCGCCGCAACGGGGGCACGTGGACTGAGCCGCAGCCGAAATCTTCATGTTGGCGGAACGACGGGTGTGAGTGCGGATACGACCCTGCTTTTGTTTAGGTACGGGCATAGTGACCTTCCTTATGAACTATCCAGTGTGGCGATTACGCGCAAGTAGCGATATTACCACAGTTTTACTCATCGAGCTTGAGATTCTTCAATGCTGCAAATGGATTTTCCGTGGCAGCGGCCCATTCTGCCTCTGCCTGTGCGGCGCAATCGCATTGCTCGACGTTGAGATTGCAACCGCAAGTGGGACACAGACCGCGGCAATCGGGCTTGCAGAGCACCACAAACGGCGTGTCCATGACGACCGCGTCGTTGATGGGCTCACCCAGATCGACGATGCGGTCCTCACCCAGGAGCTCGTAGCCGTCCTCGAAGGCCTCGGGATCCTCGGGCTCCTCGAAGAGGTAGAACTCCTCGATCTCGCCGGCGATATCAAACGAAGCGGGCTCCAGGCAACGGTCGCACTCGCCGGAGGCGTGCGCGCGGACCATGCCCGTGAGCAAGACACCGGTACCGGCATTGGTAAAGACAACGTCGTAGTCGATGCCGTCCTGTAGCTGGTACTCCTTCTCGCCCACCGTGTAGGTGGCGACATCGACCTTGCCGGTCAGCGGATACGAATCTCCGGGAAACTCAAGCTGCTCGGAAAGATCGACGGTAACGCTCGGGAACTCAGCCATTACCACTGACCATTCTGTTGGGCGGCACCCTCGTTGAGCTGCTGACGGCAACGGGTAACGGTGCCAGTCAGGCTCTTGAGGTTCTCCTCCAGGTGCGTAAAG
>DXZV01000016.1:7168-20701 GCA_019419485.1 Collinsella sp. | reverse complement strand
CAGACGGTAGCGGTTCTGGAGCGCCCACGCGCGCTGCTCGTCGTCGAGTGCCTCATCGGCGGCATCGCCGCGGTCGATTAAAAAGCGGCGCATGCGAAAATCGTTACCGTTCCACAGCAAGTGGCAGCTTGCCGGGTCGCCATCACGGCCGGCGCGGCCCGCCTCTTGGTAGTATGCCTCGATGCTCTCGGGCACGTTGTTGTGGATCACGTAGCGCACGTTGGGCTTGTCGATGCCCATGCCAAAGGCGTTGGTGGCAACCATCACCTGAATGTCGTCGTCGATAAAGGCACGCTGGCTCTGGCGGCGGGCGTCGTTGCCCATCCCGGCATGGTAGCGACCCACGCGAATGCCGCTGGGGCCCAGCGCCTCGGCAAGCTCGCCTGCCAGCGCATCGACCGTCTTGCGGGTCGAGCAATACACGATGCCGCTCTCGCCCGAATGCGCAATCACATAGTCGCGCACCCAGGCGGTCTTGGCCTTGTCGCCCATCTCCTCGCAACCAAAGTAGAGGTTCTTGCGATCGAAGCCCGTCACCACCGTCGCGGGGTTTTGCAGGCCGAGCATCTGCTGAATGTCCGCGCGCACACGCTCGGTCGCCGTAGCGGTAAAGGCTGCCACGATAGGGCGCTGCGGCAGGGAATCGATGAACTCGCGAATCTGCAGGTAGGCGGGGCGGAAATCCTGGCCCCATTGGCTCACGCAGTGGGCCTCGTCAATGGCCACGAGCGGCACGCCGATGCCGCCTTCGGCCGCAGCTTCCTGCGCAAAGGCCAAAAAACGCGGCTCAAGCAAGCGCTCGGGCGCCACGTACATAAGCTGATAGCGGCCCTCGCGCGCCCGCTTGAGCACGGTGTTTTGCTGGGCCGGGGTAAGGCTGGAGTTGAGATAGCTGGGTCGCGCACCCGCCGCGAGCAACGCACGGGTCTGGTCCTCCATAAGCGACAGCAGCGGACTCACCACAAAGGTGATGCCGGGCAGCATGAGCGCGGGCACCTGGTAGCAAATGGACTTGCCGGCGCCCGTGGGCATAACACCCAACGCATCGCGACCGGCAAGGATTGCATCGACCATGCGGTCCTGTCCCGGGCGAAACGAGGTGTAGCCAAAATAGGCGCCGAGCGTGTCGAGCGCCATCTGCTGCATGCTATCGGTCATGGTTTCCTAACGTCTAAGTCATCTGCCGCCGATTATACGCCGCCACGCGGACCGGTGCCGCGCCGTCATCGGCCACGGGCAACGTAATCCAAGGCGAACGAGCGTGGATTTTTGGACACTTTCCTGATGAGCGTGGATAATCTCCCACTTTGGACCCACCATTGAGCCAAAAACGGGAGATTATCCACGCTCATTCTGCAGATTGCCGCTTAGAGGCGTTTGCAGCGTCGGCCGGTCCGCCGTTCGTTAGAACGGCGGAACCAAAGGCGCAGCGTCGAGCCGTTACGCGGTTTGGAAAACCGCGCAACTAGAGCTACATAACCATGACGTAGCGGCTACCCACGTAGTACTGCTTACCCATCAGAACCGGCTCGCCATTGGGACCGGTAAAGCTGGCACGCAGGTTGAGCAGCGGATCGTGCGGAGCAATGCCCAACTCCGCCGCCTGCTCGGTATTGGCACGAACGGCCTCGACCGTGCGGTAGCCAACCGAGACAATCGGCGTTCCGCCAACACGCTCGACCTCGGCAAAAATCGACTTGTCCTCAAGATCGGCCGTCAACAGCTCACGGTAGGCGTCAAACGGCACAAAGATGTTCTCCTCAAAGATGGGCTCGCCGTCGGCCGTACGCACGCGCTTGATATGCAGCAGCAGCGCATCCTTCTGCAGGCCAAAGAACTCCATCTCGTTTTGGCGCGCCGGCACAATCTGGCGATCGATCACGTGCGCACCGGCCTTCATGCCATTGCCGGCACACAGCGCGGTAAACGTCTGCAACGTCGAGGCGTGAAACTGGCGATTGATGTGCGGCGTGGAGACAAAGGTGCCACGGCCCTGCTGCTTAACCAGGTAGCCATCGGAGCACAGCTCCTCGACGGCGCGGCGCACCGTAATGCGGCTCACGTCGTACTGCTCGGCTAGCTCAAGCTCGGACGGAATACGCTCCTTGGGTGCATAAACACCTTTCTCGATCGCATCCTTGATTTCGTCGTAAATCTGCTGGTAAAGCGGTGCATTTTTGGGCGCGGGCATATCTGATCACTCTTATCGAAATATCAAAATAACTAATACGTATATAACGTCTAGTTTCATGTTACCTCATATTGATAAAACGATACACCCTCCCTACCAAAAAGCGACAGCTTCATTTTGGTAGGTTTTACCTGGGCAAACGAGAGCCCCTCGAAAGCAACGAGGCTTTCGAGGGGCTCATTCGGATGGACTACGCTTGGCCGGCAAAATGCCAAAACCCTACTTCCCGTCATCCTGCTGCAGGCTGTCCTGCTCGCAGAGGTGCGCCCGCCTGCTGGCCATACGTGCGGGCTTGTCGGGATCGGGTACGGCCGTGGGCATGGGCTCGTCGACATGACCACCCCACCAGCCGCCCACAAAGTTGAGCGTGTGGAACACGTTGATCACGGCGCCGGGATCAATGTCGCACACCAGCTTGATAATGTCCTGACTCTCGTAGGTCGAGACAACGGCATGCAGCAGGTACATCTTTTCGCGGCTGTATCCGCCGATGACCTCGGCGCAGCTAATGCCGTGCTGAAAATGGTCAACATAGGCGGCCATGACCTCGTTTGCCTTGCGCGTCGTGATCTGCAGCGTCACGCGGTCGTAGCGACGATAGAAACTGTCGATGGTCTTGGTCGAAATAAACTGGAACACGATGGAGTACGCCGCCTTGTCCCAGCCAAACATAAAGCCAAAGATCGCCAGGATAAAACAGTTAAAACCAAAGATGACGCCCCATATGGTCTTGCCCGTGTGGTTGGAGACCCACAGCGCGATAAAGTCGGTGCCGCCGGTGGATGCGCCGGACTTTAGCGCGATGGCAGCGCCCAGACCCGAGACCACGCCGCCAAAAATGATGAGCATGATCTTGTCGCCCAAAAACGGGGAAAAGTGAAAGATGTTGAGGAACAGCGACGAGAGCACGACCTGCATCATCGAGAAGATGACGAAGCGTTTGCTAATGCCGCTCCAGCATAGGAGCGCCACGGGGATGTTGAGCGCGAGCATGCCGAGCGAGATGTCGATGTGAACGCCGCCCAGCGAGGTAACGCGATCGAGCAGGACCGCGACGCCGGTAAGACCGCTCGGAAGCAGATCGGCGGGCTGAATGAACGCCTGGATCAGGAATGTCTGGAGAACGGCGGAAATGGTGACCGCCACGGCAGTAATGGCACGGCGAACGATGGTGAGGCGGCCGAGCACGAGCACGCGGTCCGTGAGCTGATCGATGGCGTTCGCCACGGAGGCTCCTTTCGAAGGCAGATATAGTTGTGAGGCGTGCCCGCGATTGTAGCATGGAGCGTGCGGGGGCGCTTCAATTCACCCTCTCTCGACAACCATCAGAAGGACCGTGAGGCCGCTCAAAAGAAAAACGCCGTGAAGAGAGCGGTCCCTTCACGGCGAATTCGGCGTTTGCCCAGATAAAACCTGCCAAAATAAACCTGTCCCTAAATGGCAGGTAGGATGTCGGTCAGGTTGTCGATGATGGTGTCGGCGGCGGACTGGTCCAGGTTGACGCCCTCGTGCGGACGCAGCGCCAGGACTCGGGCGCCGGAGCGCTTGCCGGCCTCGATGCCCAAAGGCGAGTCCTCGATAACCAGGCACTCGGCAGGCTCCACCCCCAGCGCCTCCATGGCACGCAGGTAGATCTCGGGGTCGGGCTTAAACGCACTGCACTCGTGGCCGCTGATGGTGTAGTCCAGCACGTCGGCGATACCGGCAATTTCCACCAGCTCGTCAATGAGCTCGCGATAGGACGAGCTCGCGATGGCGCACTTCACGCCGCGCTCGTGCAGCTCACGCATCACCGGCCCCGTCTGCTCGTTGAGCAGCTCGGTATACGGAACGGGATGGTCCGGGCTGTAGACCTGCTTGTACTCCACGCGCAGACGCTCACGCAGCTCAATATCGTCGGGCACCAGCGCCTCCCAAATGGCAGGCTCGTTAGACCCCGAAAGATCGGGAATCTCGTCAAAGTGGAACCCCTTCTCTTCCATAAACGCCACGCGACGACGGTTGTAGAACCACTCGGTATCGACCAGCACGCCGTCCATATCAAACAGCACTGCCTTGATCATACGCATCTCCTCCCACCTGCCAAAAAGGGACAGGTTTATTTTGGTAGGTTTTATCTGGGGTTTTATGACGCGGCAGACACGCCCTCCCCAGAGCAAAAAAGGGGACAGGGCGCAAACCCCATCCCCTCTCAATCAACCCGTAAGGTCTACTTACTTGTGATTAGTAGGAAAGCTTCCACATGTAGCGACGCATGGTCAGCGGGTGCTGACGGGCCTCGGCGATCTGGTTGCCGTACTCGCGCATAACGGCGAGGTGCAGCAGCGGGTTGAAGTAGGTGACGACGCTCGCGGGCACGGCGTCAGCCAGGCCGTAGTCCTTGGAGTCGATCAGAGCGACCTTGGCGCCCATGCGCTTAAGGAAGGTGAGGGCGCGGGCGTCCATCGGACGGGTAGCGCCATCGGACATGAAGAAGACGTAGGGCTTACCCTCGGTGGAAACCTCGAACGGGCCGTGGAAGTACTCGCCGGTGTTGTAGGCGGCGGCGTCGATCCACTGCATCTCGGTGAACAGGAAGGCGGCGTGAGAATAAGCCATCTTCTCGGAGGCACCGGAAGCCATGAAGTAGATCATCTTGTCGTCCTTGAAGTCCTCGGCGAACTTCTTGGCGAGCTTCTTGCAGGACTGAGCAGCGTTCTCGCAGAGCTCAAAGACGTTGGTGAGGCCGGTGATCATGTCCTCGTAGTGGTCATAGCCCTCGGTCTGCTGAAGGATCTCGACAGCAAGAGCGATGGCGTAGCCGGGCTTCTCGCACTTGGCAGCGAAGTTGGCGTGGAAGCCGTGAACGATGACGTAGTCAGCGTCGACGGTCAGAGCGGAGCCAGCCTTGTTGGTGAGGGAGACGACCGGGCAGTTGTGCTTCTTGGCGGTCTTGTTGGCCTCGACGGTCTCGGGCGTGGAGCCACCGAGGGAGCAGGTGATCACGAAGGTGTGCTCGTTGACCCAGGAAGGCGTGTCGTAGTTGAACTCGTTAGCGGTGAAGATCTGAACGTTCAGCTTGTCCGTGTTGTTGGCCAGGAAGTACTTGGCGGGGTAAAGGTCGGACATGGAGGCACCGCAGCCGACGAAGGCGACGCTGTGGATCTCGTGGTTGGACAGGACGTCAGCGACGATCTGCTTAGGGAGGTTAAGGTCGATCTCGTACATCTGACACATTCCTTTCAATTTTTGCGGCGCCACATTGCCGGGCGCTCGCAGGGTTACCGTGATTTGGACCGAGTCGCCGGTCCGTTGAGGATGTGTCAAAGGGACTGCCCTTTGACACATTTAGGGATGGAAGCCTGCCTGGGGTATGGGATGCCAGGCAGGCCCCCGGGGGAAAGCGGTTAGGCGCTTAGTCGCGACTAGGCCAGGATGCCGACCGCGGAGAGGGCGATGCCGCCCACAATGGCGATCACGAGAAGCCAACCGGTGTTGACGTTCTTCTTGATAAGCCAGTACATAAGGCCGGTGAGGCCAAGGGAGATCATCTGGGGCATCATGCTGTCCAGGATGTCCTGGATAACGACGGTGCCGTCAGCGAACTGCAGCGGGGTGGTGGCGCCGATCAGCGTGGCGATCATGCCGCCCACGGACATAAGACCCACGATGCCGCAGACATACATGAGCTTCTCCATGAGGTCGCCGCCCTGAAGCTTGCTCAGGTACTCGTGGCCGCCCTGATAGCCCATCTTGGCTGCGAACCAAGTAATCAGCACGGAGGGGACGATGGAGATGAGAAGGGCCAGGATCGGGCCCATGATGGAGCCCTGCTGAGCCAGCTGAACACCCAGGCCAAAGGCGATAACGCGGATGGTGCCCTGGAAGAAGGAGTCACCGATGCCGGAAAGCGGGCCCATAAGGGAGGTCTTGACCGCGTTAATCGAATCGGGGTTGAAGTTCTCGGGATCCTTGGCGTACTCCTCCTCCATGGAGGCGGCGAGGCCCAGGATGAAAGCGCTCGTCTGCGGGGTGCAGTTGTAGAACGCCATGTGACGGTGGTAAGCCTCTTTCTTAGCAGCAAGCTGCTTGGGGTCGGACTCGTCCGGATAGAGGCGATCGAGCGTGGGAACCATACCGTAGAGGAAGCCCATGTTCATCTGACGCTCGTAGTTCCAAGAGGCCTGGATGGCCCAGGAGCGCCAGAAGAACTGGCTGACCTTCTTGTTCAGGGACACGTCCTTGGTTGCGGTTGCCATAGTGTGTTCCTCCTTAGTCTTCGTCGTCTTCGAGCGGATCGTAGTCGGAATCGACACCGGCGGCTGCATGGGAACCGTTGAACTTGAAGCCCATGAAGACGACAGCCAGGCACACACCGATCAGAGCGACCGCGATGACGGACAGGTTGAGGTAAGCGGCGAGCAGGAAACCGATGAACAGGAACGGAGTCATACCCTTCTTGATCATCATGGTGAGCAGCAGGGCCAAGCCGTAGGCGGTCATGATCTTGGTCGAAACGTTAAGACCAGTGGACAGCCACTCGGGAACCATGTTGACGATGGCCTGAACCAGGTCGGTGCCAACAAAGACGGCGAGGAAGATCGGCAGGAAGTACATGATGGCGTACAAACCGGAGCCGGCGCAGATGTGCATACGGTAGGCGGTCTTGAACTTTCCGTTGTCAATCGCGTTATCTGCCACATGGGTGAGGACGGCGATGATGGAACGGAACACGATGCCGAGGAGCTGACCCAGGACGGCGACCGGGACGGCGATCGTCATGGCGGTCTCGGCGGAAGCATCGGTCAGGCACGCAAAGGCAGCGGCCACGATGCCGCCCAGGACCATATCGGGCGGAACGGCGGCGCCGACCTGCACCAGGCCCATGGACACGAGCTCGACGGCGGCACCGACGGCAAGGCCGGTGGGCACATCGCCCAGCAGCAGACCGACGAGCGTAGCGCCAACGAGGGGCTGCTCGAAGTTAAGACGACCGAGCAGGCGGGAGTCCCACATGCAGAACACGCCGACGAGGCCGACGAGCACCGCACTGATGAACGTATTCATACCCTTCTCCTTTCAGTCAGGCAAAAGCCTGGTTGATTACAGCTTGGCGTCGATGTCGACGCTCTGATACGTAGGGGTCTGCTGGACGTAGAGCTTAATGCCCATGTCGAGCAGCTGGTTGACGTCGGCCTTCTGGGTGGCGTCGAAGAAGACGGAGCTGTCCTTGCCGCCAATCTGATCGGCACCGTCGTGGTTGGCGGTGGCGCCCAGGTTGATGGCGTCGAGCTTGTAGCCCTGGCAGAACTGCAGCATCTCGGCAGTGTTGCCAAAGACAAACATGACGCGCTCGCCGAGGGTGTTGAGCTTGTCCATCTTGGCGAGGGCACGCTCGACGGTGAAGACGTTCAGGCGCACGCCCTGGGGCTTGGCCAGCTTAAGAGCGCCCTTCTTGATGTCATCGTTGGCGGCAGCGTTGTCGACGACGATGATGCGCTCGGCCTGAACCTTGGTGGTCCAGGTAAAGACGACCTGGCCGTGCAGCAGACGGTAGTCAAGACGTGCGAGGACGATCTTGGCGGGACCGGAGCTGTGACGGGACGCCTTGGCCTTCTTGGCGGGAGCCGCGGCAGCCTCGACCGGTGCGTTGGGGTTGGTCAGACCGGTGCGGGCCTCGTTGATGAGGGCTGCGAGCTCGGCGCCCTTGACGGGAACGGGGCTCATAGCGAGCGTCAGTGCCAGCGGAATGTTGAAACCGCTGACAACCGTGAACTTCGTGCCGTTCTTGGAAAGCTCGACCATGCTGTTGTTGACCGAGCTGCCGAGCATATCGGTCAGCACATAGACGGTGTCGTCCGCGTTGAACGTGGCGATCATGGCGTCCACCTTATCGGTGATGGGCTCCTTGTCGTCACGAGCAAGCGACACGACGTGGACGTTCGACACGTCGCCGAGAACCATCTCGAGCGTGTCTTTGGCGCCTGCGGCCAGGCCGCCATGAGATGCGAGAATGATCTGATTCATCTTGCCTCCTCCTTTTCGTTATGGTCATTATAACGTCTTATACGTTGCTTTTATTGCTAATTAATATAAAGACCGTTCGCGGGTGAAAATCGACCGTTGACGGGTTTAACGTACTCGAAACGTTGGAGCTAGGTAGGCCGGCGCTGGCTGGATAACCCCAAGTCGGACGCCGCGCGCAATCCCTTATCGCACGAAGTACCAGGGGCTTTCCTGCACGGTGGGCTCCAGCGCGATGCCGGTGCGTTCCTTAAACAGATCCATGTCCTGCGATTTTTCCGTCCACCACGCATTGGGCTTAAAGGTCATACTCTCAACGACATGACCGACAAACACACTGTTGCGCAGCCTGGAGAAGTCGGTGTTCATAATCAGGATGGACGCGAGCACCAGCACGATGCCCAGAACCTTGATCGCGCCGGCGGGCTCGGCATAGACACCAATGCCCAGCAGCACGGTGACGACTGTCTCGAATGACATTACGACGGGAACTTTCGACGTCTCGAGCCCCATGGACAGACCCTGCATATATAAGACATAGGCCACAGCTGTGGGGATGAGTCCAAAGCCAAGGAACAGCAGCAGCAGCTGTGGCGACATTGCCGCGGCGACATCTGGCCACGGAGCCGCGATAGCCGCCATAACCGCACCGCCAAAAACAAGGCCCCAAAACGTGACAGCCAGCGGGTGGACCGTCTTGGTTGCTATCCGGCTAAACACCGCGAGCGACGCGCCACAAAAGCCCGCAATCACGCCCGACGTGACGCCCCAAACCGAAAAATGAAAACCGGAAAGGTCGCCATCGGTCACTGCAAGTACACAGCCACCGATGTTAAAAGCGATGGCAACGAGCTTGTTGGGAGTCACATCCTCGCGATAAAGTACGCGGCCGAGCATGACGCCAAACACCGGCGAGGTGTAGAGCAGCACCGAGGCCGTGGACATGCCCACCTCGCCCATGCACTCGTAATAAAGCGTGTTAGCGGTGGCGAGGCCGATAATGCCAAGAAGCGCACAAGGAACAAGCTCTTTAGGACTTGCCTTGAACAGTGCCAGGGGACCCGATGCCTTTCCCTCACGAGCACCTCCCTGGCAACCCATGAATGCCAAGACCGGAGCCATTAAGACAGCACCCGACAACAGGCGAAAGGCCGCCATGCTCTGAGACGAAACACCCAGGGCCGATATTCCGTTAACAAAGATTCCGATGGTGCCCCACATAAGCGCGGCGATCAGCACCAGCACATAGCCCAGATTGCTTTTCTTCAACGCAGCCTCCTCGGTATTGTTTCCAATAAGTTTCATACTACGTTATAGTCGTTATATACATTTTTCAAGGCACAAATCGGCGAGCGGAAAAGTGATCCGTTTTCCTCCGTCCCCAGCGGATTACTGGGCGGTTGCGGTGAAATAGTTCCTAAATAGAGGCTTCAAACCCCCAAACAGGAACTATTCCACCACAACTAATGAGGACATCGAGCTGTTAGGCCGCTCTATCCCCTAGTAGTCCAGCTTCCACATGTAGCGGCGCGTCATGTAGTCCTTGTGGGTGACGGCAGAAAGCGCGCGCATATACACGTTGTTGAGGATCGGCGCAAAGATCAGGTGGTTGAAGTATTCGCTCACGCTGTCCTTGATGTCGTTGAGGCCAAGCTCCTTGGCATCGAGCTGATAGACGCGCTCGCCACCGTACTGGTTGACGAAGCGGATGCCGCGCTCGTCGTTGCAGCGGCTGCGGCCGACACTGATGAGCTGGAACAGCGAGGTGCGCTTGTCCAGAATCTCGAAGGGGCCGTGGAAGAAGTCGCAGGTGTTGATGGTGCAGGAGTCGATCTGCAGCATCTCCTGCACGTTGCAGATGCTAAAGACGTAGGCGGCACCAAAGAGCGGGCCCTGGGCCATGACGTTGATGCAGGGCTTGTCGGCGTTCTGCTCGGCCCACTTGGCAGCGAGCGGACGGGTGTACTCGACGGCCTTGCGATAGATGGGGTCAACCAAGTCGAAGGCGGCCATAGCGGTCTCGTACTCGGCATAGCCCTCGGTCTGCTGCGTAAGCTCCATGGCGATCATGGTCACGACGGCGGAGTTGGTGCGGCCCATGCAGGACTCGTCGACGGCCAGGCTGTCGTACTGGATCTTGTAGTCGCAGACCTCGGTGAGGCCGGACTCGTCAACATAGATGGCGATGGTGCTGGCGCCGTGGTCCTTGGCGACCTGGGCGGCAACGATGGTCTCCTTGGTGCCGCGCATGGACACGACGACGGCCAGGGTGTTCTCGTTGACGTAGGCCGGGGTGGCGTGCACGAACTCGTTGCTGGTGTAGCTGGAGCTCACGACCTGCGTGGCCTCGTGCTCCATAAAGTACTGGGCAGGATAGTTGCCGCCGTTGGATCCGCCAGCGCCAATCCACACGACGCGCTTGATGCCGCCCTTGTCTGCCTTGTCAGCCAAAACCTGGGAGACGACATCCTTAACCTGTTCCTGAGTAGTCATCGTGCATCAGCCTTTCTTCTCGTTTGATGCTCTCGATGGCATACAAGTTACATACATGTTTTGGTTATGTCGACTAGTTGTATGCTATATTTATCTTAGAAATTTTGCTGATGCGATTTTTGATAATTGGCTACCAGCGGTTTTGTTGTTGTATTGAATACATGCTTGATTAGATTCGCATACAAGTTAGATACAGGTTGATCGCATGAACGCTTCGTCTAAAAAGAAACTGGCCCAATACGAGCACTTGGCGGGCATGCTGCGCGACCGCATCGCCGCCGGCATCTACGCACGCGGAGACAAGCTGCCGTCCGAGATGGAACTCATGGACGAATCGGGGCTGTCGCGCAGCACCGTGCGCCATGCCCTTAAGGTGCTCGTTGATGAGGGTCTGGTTCGCACCGAGCGCGGGCGTGGTGCCTTTGTGGCCGACACGCCGGCGCTCCACGAGAACAACCTGGTGTTTTCGAGCTATACCAAGCAGGTCGAAGGTCAGGGCATGAAGCCCACCACGCGCACCGTGGACTCGGGCTTTGCCAAGGCGGCCGGCAGCATGGCTAAGTTCTTTGACGCCGCCGTGGGCAGCAAGCTCGTCAAACTTGTCCGCCTGCGCTACCTGGACGACGTGCCGCTGTGCCTGGAGACCACCTACCTGCCGCCAAGCTTCGAGACGCTCATCGATCGCGATATCAACGGTTCGCTCTACGCGACGCTGCGCCAAGAATTCCATCGAGCGCCAGCACAGGGACATAAGACCTTTGAGGTGTGCTATGCCTCGCAAAACGAGGCGTTTTTGCTCAACGTTGAGCGCGGGCAGGCGCTGATCCTAATCACCGACTACGTCTACGACACCGACGGCCGCCCGCTCCATGTCTCCAAGCGCATCCAGCGCACCGACCGTGCCAAATACACCGAGCCCATCGGCTAACCAACACCAAAACCACCACAAAGGGGACAGGCACCTTTGTGGTGGTTTTTTAGGTTAACGCGCCAAAAACGACCGAGTTTTGAGAGAAACCACCACAAAGGTGCCTGTCCCCATTGTGGTGGTTTTAGGCGAGGAGGTCGGGGAACCAGGTTGGTTTGGGTTGGTTAGGGACGCGCTCGGCCAGGACCAACTCCATCCAGCACATGTCGTACCAGCGGCCGAACTTCTGGGCACAGCGGTCAAACGTACCCACCAGGCGGTAGCCCATATGGGCATGGAAATCCTGACTGTTGTGCGTCAGATACTCGTCGTCCTTGTCGTGCGGCACGGCGATGAGCGCGCACATATTGGTGATGCCCATCGCGATCAGGCATTGCTTGAGCGCATCGTGCAGCTTGCGGCCCAGCCCGCCGTGGCGCACATCGCGCGCCAGGTAGATCGATGTCTCGACCGACCAGTCGTACGCCTCGCGGCTGTTAAGCGAACTCACGTAGGCATAGCCTACCGGACGCCCGTCCAACTCCATCACCAAATATGGATAGCGCTTGAGCGTACGCTCGATGCGCCCAGCGAACTCCTCAACGCTCGGCACCTCGTATTCGCAGGTAATCGCCGTCTGGCGCACATACGGCTCATAGATGGCAAGCAACGCCGGCGCATCATCGGGCGTCGCCAGGCGAATCGTCGGCTCGGACATCTCGGTCATACAACCCTTCTCCCCAAAAGCAAAGGCCGCCCTGCGCCAAGCTCAGGCGCAGGGCGGCCCCTTGTCATTACATCAGGCTACAGGACAGCCGCCAACGCGTCGATATCCTCCTGCGTCGTGGCCCAGCTGGTGCAAAAGCGCACCACCGTGTGAGTATCGTCGTACTTTTCCCAGTACTCGATCGAGGCATGCTCGCGAATGCGGGCCATGTCCTCGTTGGGCAGAATCACGAACTGCTGGTTGGTCGGCGTCTCCAAGAAGAACTGGTAGCCGCGCTCGTGCAGCACGCGACGAAGCGCCTGAGCGGTCTCAATCGCCTGGTGACCAATCTCAAAATACAGGCCATCGGTAAAGAGCGCCTCAAACTGCACGCCCGTCAGGCGACCCTTGGCCAGCAACGCACCGTGCTGCTTAATGCGCGGAATGGGATGCGCCGGAGCGCGCATGCCGCAAAACACCACGGCCTCGCCGCAAAGCGCGCCGCACTTGGTGCCGCCAATGTAGAACACGTCACACAGCTGCGCCAGCTCGGGCAGGGTAATGTCGCACTCATCGGCCGCCAGCGCATAGGCCAGGCGAGCGCCGTCCACAAACAGCGGAATCTCACGCTTCTGGCACACCGCATGAATCGCCGCGAGCTCGGCCTTGGAGTACAGCGTGCCGTACTCGGTCGATAGGCTCACGTACACAGCGCCCGGGAACACCGTGTGCTCGTAGCTCTCGTTTTCGTAGAACACCTGGATATAGTTCTCGAGGTCCTCGGCGTGCATCTTGCCCTCGTAGCCGGGGATGGTGAGCACCTTGTGGCCGCCAAACTCGATGGCCCCAGCCTCGTGCACACTGACATGCCCAGTTTTCGCTGCGATCACTCCTTGATAAGATTGAAGGAGGCTATCGATCATGATTTGATTGGATTGGGTCCCGCCCATAAGAAAGCGAACTTCTGCTTGGAGACAGTCACAGGCCTCTCGAATCTGTTCAATGGCACTCTTGGTAATCGGATCTGTCCCGTAACCTGTCATTTCCACTTGGTTGGTTTCCATCATACGTTTGAGAATGTTAGGGTGTGCTCCTTGTAAATAGTCATTGGCAAAATTCAGTTGTGTCTTCATTTGAATGTTTCTCTTTCTTTGTTGATGCTATAAGTTTAAAATACTTTTTGATATAACACAAACGGCGAAAACTCATCACATCTATGATATAATGTAATGG
>DXZV01000016.1:1761-7158 GCA_019419485.1 Collinsella sp. | reverse complement strand
TGGCCAGTCTCGGCAGCAACAACGCCCTCGTAGGGCGCGAGCAGCATGTCAATCACCGTCGCGTTGGCCTGCGTGCCGCCCACCAGAAAAAACACGTCGGCATCGGGGGCCTGACAGGCCTCGCGGATAAGCTGCTTGGCACGCTCGGTGTGTGCATCGGTACCGTAGCCGGGCTGCGGCTCCATGTTGGTGTCGACGAGCGCCTGCAGCACTGCCGGATGTGCGCCGTGGGAATAATCGTTGTTAAACGCGAGCATGGCAATCCTCTCTTACCGGGTATCGGTCAGATGATTCAAACGGGGCTATTGTACGCCGTGAGGATAGGCAATGCGCGCGGCAAGGCACTCAAGTGCCAGCACCAGGGCAAAGCCGCAGCTCACGTCACTCAAAAAATGCGCTCCGATCACGATACGGCCAAAGGCGACGAGCGCCGCGACCGCAGCCGCCGTCCAAAAGGCCATGCGGCGGCGCGACGGTTTTTCCTTAAAGGCCGCCGCGGGAAGCCCGGCGAGCATAAGACCGATTGCCGCGTGCGCCGTGTGTCCGCTCGCAAACGACTTGAAGCCGTCCTTGATCACGCCGGCGGCAATAAAGGCCCACTTGTCGGGGTTGCCGATCACCCACCACGGCTGAAAATTGAGCCCCGGCGTGACCTCGATCACGCGCATGCGCGGGCGCGACCACAGCGGCTTGACGATCACGTTGAGGATAATGGCCTGAGCAACCCACACGGCAAGTACCATCAACGCCCAGCGCGTGAGCTCGTCGGACTCGGTCGTGCGCGTGAAGCGATAGACGATAAGGTTGGCGGCGATAACCAGCACAAACGTCAGCACCAACTGAACAGCGATGAGTTTGCCGCCAACCTTCAGGGACGAGACGATCTCGTAGCCGGCCAGGCCAACGTTGACGAGGATGCCGAGCACGGCGAACCATTTGCTCCCCCTAGAGTCGGGACGCGCCGCGCGCACGAGCATAACGCCCGCGACGCTTGCCGTCAGCTCGAACGGAAGCTCGCCGGCGGCCTCGATAAAGCGGCCGTACATGCTGCCGATGTTGAACAGCGCGCTCGAGATCTGATAATCGAAGAAACTGCCTACGCCCAGACAAAGGCACAGGACAACCGCGATCATGGCGACATCTTTCTTATAGATGTATCCGAACATGCTTTCCTTTCGATGGAACCAGAGTGCCCAAATGGGGCGTTTGCAGCGTCGACCCGTTAGTCGTCGTCGCTCGCACCCAACTGCTGCAACAGCATGAGTGCCGCGGCCACGGGGCCGGTACCGTCGTTGGCGTCGAGACCGCGACCCAGGCCGCTGCCCGCGCCGGCGTCCGCCTTGTAGGGCACCGACAGCTTGCGGCTCTTGGGGAAGTTCACCGCGCCATAGCGGGTCTTTAGCTCAAAGGCCACCTTCTTGGGCACGTCGACGCCCAAAAACGTGATGCGACCGCCGCTGAGCGTGACGCTCTCGAGCCCCAGGCGCTCGCCGCGAATGCGGATTCGTGCGCGATTGAACAGGTTGAGTCCCGCCAACGGCAGCTCGCCATGCGCGGCCTCGGTCTCTTCCTGCACCTCGTCGATGCTCTCCAGGTCCTCGGCCGCTGCGAGCTTACGGTACACGAGCACGCGCTGATCCACCGCCGGCAGGTACTCCTCGGACAAGAAGTAATCGGCCGGCAGGTTAATGCCCACGCTCGCCGCCTCCACGCCGGCGTCGTCATCGCCGCGCGCCTCGGCCACGGCCTGGCCCAGCATCTGCGTAAACAGGTCAAAGCCCACGCTCGACAGGTTGCCGTGCTGCTCGGCGCCCATAAGGGAGCCGGCGCCGCGGATCTCCAGGTCGCGCATGGCAATGCGCATGCCGCTGCCCAGGTCCTGGAACTCGGAAAGTGCGGTCAGGCGCGCCGTCGCCTCCTCGGTGAGTGGCAGCTCGCCCGGGAACATAAAGTACGCGTAGGCCTGCGTGGCAGAGCGACCCACACGGCCCTTGAGCTGATAGAGCTGCGCCAGGCCTAGGCGCTGAGAGTCCTCGATGATGAGCGTGTTGGCGGTCGCGTTGTCGATGCCGCTCTCCACGATGGTCGTGGCGATGAGCACGTCGATCTTTTTGGTCGCGAACTCGATCATCACGTCCTCGACCTCGCGCGGGCTCATCTTGCCGTGCGCCACGCCCACGCGCGCCTCGGGCGCGGCCTCATGCACGCGCGCCACGGCGTCGTCGATGGTCTTGACGCGGTTGGACACGTAGTACACCTGACCGCCGCGGCCCACCTCCAGGCGAATCGCCGCACTTACCACGTCAGGGTCGTACTCCCCCACGTGCACGATCACGGGACGACGCCCGGTCGGCGGCGTGGTGATCAGGCTCATATCGCGCACGCCGCTCGTGGCCATCTGCATGGTTCGCGGAATCGGCGTTGCCGAAAGCGTGAGCACGTCAATCTGCTCACGCAGGTTCTTGAGCTGCTCCTTGTGCTGCACGCCAAAGCGCTGTTCCTCGTCGATAATCACCAGGCCCAGGTTCTTGGGGTTCACATCGGCCGAAAGCAGGCGGTGCGTGCCGATGAGCACGTCGATCGTGCCCTCGGCGAACGCCTTGAGCGCGCGCTTTTGCTGCGCCGGCGTGCGAAAGCGGCTGAGCACCTCGACCTCGAGGCCAAACGGGGCAAAACGCTCAAAGAACGTCTCGTAGTGCTGCTGGGCCAGAATGGTCGTGGGGCAGAGCACCATGACCTGGCGGCCGGAGTCCACGCACTTAAACGCCGCGCGCAGGGCGACCTCGGTCTTGCCAAAGCCCACATCGCCGCACAGCAGACGGTCCATGGGCTTGGGCGCCTCCATGTCGGCCTTAATGTCGGCGATGGCCTCCAGCTGGTCACGTGTCTCGTCGTAGGGAAAGCTCTCCTCCATCTCGATCTGCTCGGGCGTGTCGGGCGGACAGGCGACACCGGCAATCGAGGAGCGGCGCGTATATAGATCGACCAGGTCAAACGCCAGCTTTTTGGCGTTTTTGCGCGCCTTGTTGGTGGCGCGCGTCCAGTCGGCGGTGTTGAGCCTGGTCAGGCGCGGCTTATCGCCGTCGGGGCCAACGTAGCGCGTGATGCGGTCGACCTGCTCCAGCGGCACGTAGAGCTTGTCGCCATCGGCGTATTCCAGCAAAAAGTAGTCGCGCTCCTTGCCGCCCACTTCCTGGCGCGCAATCTCGCTAAAGAGCGCGATGCCATGCGTTGCGTGCACCACGTAGTCGCCCGGCTTAAAGGGGAAGGTGATCTGCGTAATGTCCACCTTGCGGCGGCTGCGGGCGCGATTGGCGTCCATGCGGGCGTTGAGGTCGGCGATCGAGAACACGGCCAGATTGGCATCGGGCACCACCACGCCCTGCGGCAGAGCGGCATCCACAAAGGTCACGCGCCCGCGCGAGATGGTGGGCACAGCGGCACCGGCGGCAGCCTGGGCCGCGCCCGCCTCGAGCGAGCGGGCGTTGAGCGCATCGGCGTGGCGCTCGCGAATCGAAGCATGGGCCTGTTGACGGACAGCACGGTCGGCAGAATCCGCCGCCGCCACGCGCACGCGGTCGCCGATAACGCCGGCGTTTTCGGGGGCGGCCGTCAGCGACTCCTCAAAGGTAATGCCCTCGTCGCCAAAGGTAAGCTCCATCGACTCGCGCGCACCGCGGTCGGGAATGGCAAACACGCAGGCGTAGCGCTTGCCCACAACCTCCTGAATGCGCGTCATAAAACGGTTGTCCGAGCCTGCGATAGCAGGCTGCTCAATCTTGAGCTCTGCCGTCACCGCACCGCCGGCACGGATGAGGCTTACGTAGTTCAAGCGCTGCTGGGCACCAAAATCGAGCTGTTGAGCGCGCACGTACAGACCGTCCAGGCGGTCAATCCCTGCCTCGTCGGCACGGGCCTCGATATCCTCGTAGGCGCGCAGGCAGTCGTCGAACAGCGAGCGCGGCTCGGATAGAACCACGAGTGCCTTGCCGCTCACGTGCGCCAGCGGGCTTACGGTCTGGCCGTACATCACCGGCAAAAAGCGGTCGAGCTCGGGCGTGACGATACGCGCATCCACCATCTCGAGCAGCGCTGCCGGCTTGCTATCGTCCTGGCTGGCGCGGTAGAGCGCCACGTGCATGTTGTGGACGGCCTCGTCGGTGAGCGCCAACTCGCGGCACGGGAAGATCTCGATGCTGTCCTCGTTGCCGATGGTCTGTCCCGTGGAGCTCACCATGCGGCGGATGCGGTCGATCTCGTCGCCAAAGAACTCGATGCGCACGGGTGCCTTTTCCTGTGCGGGGAACACCTCGACGGTGTCACCGTGCACACGGAACAGGCCGGGCGCATCGGCGGCACCGGCATTGGTGTAGCCCATGCCCACCAGGCGCTGCGGCACCTCGTCAAAAGGAATCTCGTCGCCCACCGTAAAGGTAGTGGACTCCCAATAGCGGCTCTCGACCGGGGGCACGCAACGCAGCAGCGCGCGGGCCGAGGCGACCATGATGCAATTGTCGCCGCGCACGATGCGCCCCAGAGCCTCGCAGCGCTGGGCAACCACGGCATCGTCGGGCGCCTGCTCGCGCCACGGATAGTCCTTGCGCTCGGGAAAACGGCACACGTGTGCCAGGCCCACGTAAGCGGCAAGGCTGCGCGCGGCGCGATCGGCCGCGTCCTCGCCACTTACGATATAGACCGTGGGGCGCGGACGGCGCGCAAACTGGGCGGCAGCCATAAGCGTGCGGCCCGACTGCGACACGGCCAGCGTCACGTCCTCGCCGGCATCGAGTCCGGCCTCGACGGTCTGCAAGGCCTCGGCAGTGTAGAGCTGCGCGGCTATACGGTGAATGAGCATATGGTCCTCCGGCATCGCAACGCCAAAAGCCCGCCGAGGCAGGCTCGGCGGGTCGTACGTCAAAGTTCATTGTTTGTCATGGTAACGCATGGACCAAGCGCGACGGCGCTGGCCATGCCGCTACCCCAAAACGCGCACGCTTGGGCAAAGGTCTGCCAGCGGGCACTCGTCACACTTGGGCTTGCGGGCGTCGCAGATCTCGCGGCCAAAGGTGATCCACTGGTGGTTGACCGACTCCCAATACTCGTGCGGCAAAATCTTGAGCAGATCCTGCTCGGTCTTGAGCGGCTCCTTGGCGTGCGTCTTGGGGCTCAGCATCAGGCGGTGCGCAATGCGGTTGACGTGCGTATCGACTGCAATGCCCTCCACGATGCCAAACCCCACGTTGAGCACGATGTTTGCCGTCTTGCGCCCCACGCCCGGCAGCTTGACAAGCTCCTTCATGTCGGCCGGCACCTCGCCGCCGTAATCGACGACAATCATCTGCGCGGCCTCCACGGCGTGCTTGGCCTTACTCTTATAAAAGCCGAGTGACTTAATGG
>DXZV01000016.1:0-1751 GCA_019419485.1 Collinsella sp. | reverse complement strand
CCGCCACATCGGCCACGCTCGCCCCCGCCATGGCCTCGGGCGTGGGCCACTGGGCAAACAGCTGGGGTGTCACCTTGTTGACCTGTGCGTCGGTCGTTTGCGCCGAGAGCAACACCGCGATGAGCAGCCTAAAGGGATTCTCGTGGTCCAAAAAGCACTCGACCGGGCCATAACGACGGTTGAGGCGCTCGCACACCTCGATGGCGCGCTCGCGTTTGGCGGCATTGGTCTCGCGTGGCATAACGACTCCTTGGCTCAACGGCACAACAAACCTATAGGCACGATTGTCCCACGTATGGGGTCGTTATGCCTCCAAAAATGCACCGGTCTGGCGGCTCCACAGGCTTGCATACTCGCCGCCTGCCTCGACCAGCTGCGCATGCGTGCCGTCCTCGACGATCTCGCCGTCCGCCAGCACCACGATGCGGTCGAGCGAGGCCACGGTGGACAGGCGATGTGCCACCACAATGGAGGTACGGCCGCGCATCAGGTTCTCGAGCGCCTCCTGCACCAGCGCCTCGGACTCGCTGTCGAGGGCAGACGTCGCCTCGTCGAGCACCAGAATCGGCGCGTCGGTGAGGATGGCACGGGCGATGGCCACGCGCTGGCGTTGGCCGCCCGAAAGCTTAACGCCGCGCTCGCCCACCATGGTGTCAAAACCATGGGGCAGGCGGTCAATAAACTCGGTCGCATTAGCCAAGCGCGCGGCCTCGCGGATCTGTTTGTCGGTGGCGTCGGGACGTCCGTAGGCGATATTCTCGCGAATGGAGCGGTGAAACAGCAGCGCCTCCTGCGGCACGTAGGCAACCTGGCGGCGCAGGCTCTGCTGCGTGCAGCGCGAGACGTCTTGACCGTCCACGAGCACGCGGCCGCCCTGTACGTCGTCCAGGCGCAGCAGCAGTTTGGTGAGCGTCGTCTTGCCCGAGCCCGATTTGCCCACCAGGCCCACGCGCTGGCCCGCCGCCACATGGAGCGTCAGATCGTCGAACACGCTCTCGCCCGCCGCAGCATCACGGTATGCAAAGCTCAAGTGCTCAAAATCAATCGCGCCCTCGCCCACCTTAAGCTCGGGGGCGTTCTCGTCGTCCGCCACCAGACGTGGCTCGTCCAGTACACGCGTCATCTCGGCCGCATCGCCCAGCGCGCGGTTAATGCGCTGCATCATGGAGCTTACGTAGTTCAGACGCATGGTGAGGTTGTACGTATAGGTAAAAATCATGACGAGCGCACCGGCCGAGATGCCAAACCACGCGTTGCCGCCCGCGACGAACACACTCACCACGGCCATGGTGATGACGATAAGGCCCGAGGTCGTAAAGTTGCGCTGCATCATGGCGTGCATCGAAACCGTCTCGGCGTCACGCGCGGCGCGGTCGGCGGTATCGAACAGGTCGCGCTCAAAGTCCTCGCGCCCACAGGTCTTGACGGCCAGGATATTCGTGACCGCGTCGGACAGCACGCCCGACAATTTGTTCTGCGCGGCGGACGTCGCGGCCGAAAGCGGCATGATGCGCTTGTACATAAGCCAGACAAACGCGATGTAGACGACCATAATGCCCACCAGGATCACGGTAAACGTCGGCACCACCGGAGCGAGCGCCGCCACCGTGCAGACAACCGAGGTGATGGTGGGAATGAGCGAATACACCGTCACGTCCACCAGGCCCGTGTAGCCGCTCATAAAACGGCTCGTCTGGCTCACGAGCGATCCGCCAAAACGGCTGGTGTGAAACGTCATGGACTGGTTGGAG
>DXZV01000159.1:2711-4175 GCA_019419485.1 Collinsella sp. | reverse complement strand
GCAGCGCCGACGAAGGCACATGACCAGCCAACAGCTCGGAGAAGCACCACGAAAGCGCGCTATCGCCCGGGGTTCCCGCGGCATCCCACAGCTCGCTCACACTCGAGGCAAACAACGCCAAACCGAGCGGGATCATGATGATGCTCGCAAAGCGCACGATGGCGTTAAGCGCGTTCATGATCTTGGAATTGACCTTTTTGACGTACTTGGCCTCGTTATTAATTTTGGCCACGTAGTTGTCGGCGCCGACATGGATCACGCGGGCGCGCAGCAGGCCCGAGTCGATAAAGCTGCCGCTCATGAGCTCGGAACCGGGCTGTTTCTTAATAAGGTCGCTCTCGCCCGTCAGCAGACTCTCGTTCAGGAGCGCCTCGCCCGAAACCACCACGGCGTCAGCGGGAATCTGGTCGCCGCGCCCCAGGCGGATGATGTCGTCGAGCACGATCTGGTCCAGGTCGAGCTCCACCTCGGAGCCGTCACGCACCGCGATGGCCTTCTTGGAGGTCAGCAGCGTGAGCTTATCGACCATCTTCTTGGAACGCATGGCCTGAATGACGCCAATAGCGGTATTGAGGAACACCACGAACAGGAACGTCAAATTCTTAAACGAACCGGTCAAAATGACCAGGAACGCCAAGATCACGTTGATCAAATTGAACAGCGTGCAGAGGTTCTCGATGATGAGCTCTTTGACCGACTTGGTCTTGAGCTCCATGTTGCGGTTGATCTTACCGGCGGCGATGCGCTCCTCGACCTCGGCGGTCGAGAGTCCGCGCTCGATATCCGTTGCTGCCATACCACGTCCCATCACGTCGCGTCGGTATAAGAAAAACCGCCCGGACCATGCGAGGTTCGGACGGTCTCACGTTCGATGGTGCCCCATGTTGGATTCGAACCAACGGCCTTCTGCTCCGGAGGCAGACGCTCTAATCCCCTGAGCTAATAGGGCCTACGTTTGGCATTATACCCAAGTGCACCACGGGCTATCAAAATAAAAGAAAAAGCTTTGCAATTCCGAGGAAGACGCGGCTCAACGGCCCACTTTAGAAGGCAAAAGCGAGTCGGATAGTATAAACTCTCATGCACCATATGTACACGGCTCGCGATGCGGGCCGTTTTTGCAAGGGTTATCCATCGAGGTGAGAGGCACACCATGATTGCAATTTTAAAAGAGAGCGCCAGCGACGAGGCCGTCAGCCATATCGTCAGCTGGATTGAGAAAAAGGGCCTGAAGACCGACGTCTCGCGCGGCGAGAACGAGACGATCATCGGCCTGGTGGGCGATACGACCAAGATCGACCCGTTCCTGCTCGAGTCCATGGACGTCGTCGAGCGCGTGCAGCGCGTCTCCGAGCCGTTCAAGCGCGCCAATCGCAAGTTCCACCCCGAGGACTCCGTCATCGACTGCGGCCACGGCGTCAAGATCGGCGGCGATCAGTTCCAGGTCATCGCCGGACCCTGCTC
>DXZV01000159.1:0-2701 GCA_019419485.1 Collinsella sp. | reverse complement strand
ATGCTGCGCGGCGGTGCCTACAAGCCCCGCACTTCCCCGTACGCCTACCAGGGCATGGGCCCCGCCGGTCTGGACCTGCTGTGCGAGGCGTCTGCTGAGCTCGACATGCCGATCGTCACCGAGATCATGGACCCACGCGACGTGCAGGTCTTCCTGGACAAGAAGATCGACGTCATGCAGATCGGCGCCCGCAACGCCCAGAACTTCCCCCTGCTCAAAGAGGTCGGCAAGACCAAGACTCCAATCTTGCTTAAGCGCGGCATGTCCGGCACGATCGATGAGCTGCTCATGGCCGCCGAGTACATCATGAGCGAGGGCAACGACAGCGTCATCCTGTGCGAGCGCGGCATCCGCACCTTCGAGACCCGCACCCGCAACACCTTCGACCTCAACGCCGTGCCGGTGCTGCACCACCTGTCGCACCTGCCCGTCGTCGCCGACCCCAGCCACGCCACCGGCTACACCCGCTACGTTGAGCCTATGGCGCTCGCCGCGACCGCCTGCGGTGCCAACGGCCTGGAGATCGAGGTCCACGACGAGCCGAGCCGCGCCTGGTCAGACGGCGCTCAGGCCCTCACCCCCGATCAGTTCGACGACACCATGCGCCGCATCCGAGCCATCCGCGAGGTCGTCTGCCAAGAGACCATGGAGTAGCCCATGGGTACGGTGAGAAACGCGCGCGTTAACCAAGGCGGCCCCAAGTGCGCCGGCATCGTCGGCCTGGGCCTCATCGGCGGCAGCTTTGCCCGCGGCTATGCGCAGGCGGGCGTTCGCGTGCTTGCCTGGGACCCCGACGATGACGTGATGACGGCCGCCAGTATGGGCACCGTGGCCGGCGAGCTCAACGACGAGACACTCGGTGAATGCGACATCATCGTGCTGGCTTGCTACCCCGAGGCCTGCATCGAGTGGCTCGAGGCGCATGTCCAGGCACTCGCCGACGCCACCGACACCGAGGCCATCATGGGCCCCGTGGTGATCGACACCGTGGGCGTCAAGGGCATCGTGTGCGAGCGGGCCTTTGAGCTTGCGCACGAGCACGGCTTTTACTTTGTGGGCGCGCACCCCATGGCGGGAACCCAGTTCTCGGGCTACGCGCACTCCCGCGCCGACCTGTTCCAGGGCGCTCCCCTGGTGCTCGTTCCGCCCGCGGTAAACGATGCCCTTAAATTGGAGCTCTTGGGCCAGGTGCGCGAGATGGTGCGTCCCTTAGGGTTTGGCAAGTTCAGCGTGACCAGCGCCGCCGAGCACGACCGCGTGATCGCATTTACGAGCCAGCTCGCACACGTGGTGTCCAACGCCTACGTAAAGAGCCCCACCGCCCAGGTCCACCACGGCTTTTCAGCCGGTAGCTACCGCGACCTCACGCGCGTGGCACACCTCAACCCGCAGATGTGGTCCGAGCTCATGATTGACGACGCCGACGCTCTCGCCTTCGAGATCGACCATCTGATCGATTCGCTCGGCGCCTACAGCCGTGCGCTCAAGAACCGCGACCAGCGTTATCTTGAGAATCTCCTTGCCGAGGGCGATCGCATCAAGCGCGCACTCGACGACGAGAGCGCCCACTAGACCACCTATCACGCCAGGTCGAAAGGACCATAGCTTATGGCGATTACCATCGATATCGACACCGCACGCCCCTACCAGGTACACGTGGGCACGTTTTTGCTGGAGCAGGCAGGGCCACTCGTTCGCGCCACCGCCGGAGGCACCCGCGCCGTCATCGTGACGGACACCAACGTGGGCCCGCTCTACCAGATGCCCGTTAAGCAGAGCCTGGAGGCGTCAGGCTATGAGGTAAGCATTTGCACCTTCGAGGCCGGCGAGGTACACAAGCGCGCCGAGACCTACGTTGCCATTCTTGAGTTTGTAGCCGAGCACGAGCTTTCGCGCTCCGACGTGATCGTGGCACTCGGCGGCGGCGTCGTGGGCGACGTGGCTGGCTTTGTGGCCGCCACCTACATGCGCGGCTGCAAGTTTGTGCAGATTCCCACGAGTCTGCTCGCTATGGTGGACTCGTCGGTGGGCGGCAAGACGGCCATCGACCTGGCTGCCGGCAAGAACCTAGCTGGCGCCTTTTGGCAGCCAAGTGTTGTCATCGCTGACGTGGGATGCCTTGCCACCCTCACGCCCGAGCAGTTCGCCGACGGCTGCGGCGAAGTCGTCAAGCACGCCGTGATCGCCGACCCCGAGCTCTTCGCCGAGCTGGAGAAGACCCCGCTCACGCTTGAGCTGCTGAACCGCGACGTGGCCCGCGTGGCGCTCATAATCGCCCGCAATATCGACATTAAGCGCGCCGTGGTCGTTGCCGACGAACGCGAGACCAACCAGCGCAAGCTCCTCAACTTTGGACACAGCGCCGGACATGCCGTCGAGGCCTGCGAGCACTTTGAGCTGGGACACGGCAACTGCGTGTCGATCGGCATGGGCATCATCACGCGTGCCGCAGCCCTGCACGGCATTTGCGATGCCGAGCTGCCCGGTCGCATCGAGGAGCTCTGCGCCCGTCATGGCCTCAAGACCCGCTGTGAGCTTTCGGCCGACGCCATCTTTGCCGAGGCGCTGCACGACAAAAAACGCGCCGGTGACACCATCGATCTGGTGATTCCGCACGGTATTGGCCGCTGCAGCATCGACCGCACGCCGCTTTCCACCTTCCATGATTTAATTGCCGAGGGCCTCGGCCAGAAGGGAGACG
>DXZV01000158.1 GCA_019419485.1 Collinsella sp. | reverse complement strand
GATGTCGACGTCGCGCATGACCATGTTGGTCAGCTCGATGGAGGGGACATCGACCCAGCCGATGATACCCTCGGGGGCGCCGGCCTTGACGGCGGCGTCAAGCACGAGCTTGGCGGCGGCGATGGTGCACTTGGCGGCAGCCGGGTGCGGGGAGATGATGATGGCGTTGCGGGTCTTCAGGCTGATCAGCGTCTTGAAGATCGCAGTGGAGGTGGGGTTGGTCGTCGGGATGACGGCGCCCACGATACCGATGGGCTCGGCGATCTTGGTGATGCCATAAGCCTCGTCGCGCTCCAGGACACCACAGGTCTTGGTGTTCTTGTAAGCGTTGTAGATGTACTCTGCGGCGTAGTGGTTCTTGATGACCTTGTCCTCAAGAACGCCGCGGCCGGTCTCCTCGATGGCCATCTTCGCCAACGGGATACGAGCCTTGTTGGCGGCCATGGCGGCCTCATAGAAGATCTTGTCGACCTGCTCCTGCGTGTACGTAGCAAAAAGCGCCTGGGCCTCTCGCATCTGAGCGAGCTTAGCCTCAAGCGCCTCTACGTTGTCCACAATTGCGGGAGTAGTGTTTTCCGGTGACTTTTTCACCATTTGTGTCTCCTTGCGATCGGAGATTTACCCTACGCCTTGCATGATAGCAAGAAATAAATCGGTAAACGGTAAGATTCCCGTAAAAGGCACACTAAAACGCTTCAATAAAATGAAGCGTTTTAACTAAAACTATCTGCTAGTGCATCGCCCCGCTCATTGGGGACAGGCTTACATGAGTGCTTTCACTCATTTGGGACAGACATCGATTTGTCATTTTGTCGTTTTGGGCATGTTTTTGTCGTTCATTGTATATAAATAGGTCACAGGCTCAGCATTTCGCGTTGCTTCTCTCCTTTTAGGTGTTGCCTGTACAGTTTTGAAAGGAGAGATTATGCCCCGATGCGCCCGCGCCGTTTCGCTCACCGGCTATTACCACGTCTATGACCGCGGCAATTCCAAACAGATTATTTTTGAAGATGACTCCGACCGCTATCGTTTCTTATCGGACATCTCGGACAGGTTTGCTTGCCATGACGTGGCGGTGTTGGCCTGGTGCCTTATGGACAACCACTTCCATTTGATGGTTGATGACCCATTTGACAACCTTTCAAAGGCAATGCAGTGCGCGCTGACGGCCTATGCCAAGTATTTCAATGGGAAAACCGGAAGAACGGGCCACCTGTTTGATAATCGCTATTCGCGGGTCGCGGTCGAGTCGGACACGCAGGCGGTGCAGTTGCTCGATTATATCCATCTCAATCCCGTGAAAGGTGCGCTCGACTCGCTTGATGCCTACCGCTGGTCAAGCTACAAGGCATACCAGCTGGGATACGATCCCTTTGATATCTGCGATGCGGCCCCCATGCTCGATATTGTCGGGGGTTCCCGTCGCTATTGCGAGCATCTTAAGGAAGTTGCCGAGCGGATCTGGTCAGTTGAGATTCTTCCGCGTCGACGGATTCCCGACGAGGATGCCCTTACCGTCGCACACGAGGTTCTACCGGGCATAGACCCCACGCTGCTCAAGGGTCTGCCGCGCCCCGAGCGCGATGCCTGCCTGCTGAGGCTCAGGCGTGCGCATCTTACGGTCAAACAAATTGTCCGCATCACCGGCATCGGCGCCACAAGCGTGACCAAGGCCACCGTAGGCTGGAACGAGGCGGCGTGAGGCGGGGATTAGGGCCGATCGGCGCGCCGTGAGTTCATCGGTGCGCTGCAAGCTTAGGAAAGCACTCATCTAAGTCTGTCCCCAATGCGTGAAAGCACTCATGTAAGTCTGTCCCCAATGAGTGCAAAAAGGCGCCCTCCGTAGGGGAGAGCGCCTTTGGTAAGTTCTATGTGAACGCGAGGTCTTTGACCCGGAGAGTCCGAGGTACTTGTTGGTAAGACCTTATTTAGGAGCGCGCAACCTTGCCGGACTTGAGGCAGGTGGAGCAAACGTTCATCTTGCGACGGTGACCATCGACGACGACGTAGACGCGCTGGATGTTGGGGCGGAACTTACGGTTGGTGACGCGGTGAGAGTGGCTGATGGAGCGACCGGCAACGGGGTGCTTACCGCAAACTTCGCAAACTTTGGACATAACTGACCCTCCTTGGGCGACAAACGAACATGTCGCGTTAACAAACAAGCCTGAACTATAGCACAGAAGCAGTTCCCTGTGCGTAATCTACACAGAGATATTTCTCTTTTGGCGATAGTGCTCACGCCACGGCCCTGGACGTAGATCCGTTTTGCGTGCAGCAGAGGGGATTATGCCAGCTCGTGCGTACGTTTTCAAGCTCGTCCCACAAATATATATAGGTTTATTGAGCATTGGGCTCCGTTTACGGATTGCCCTGTATTTATGCTCGCAATTAAGCTCGAGGTTGGCTACACTATCCCTTGACCATTAAAGGGGTACGAGATACCCACATGGAATTACATAGCTGCCAAAGAGCAGCCCTTCCTGTGGGTGTCTGGTCCGCTTTGAGCGGTCGGGCATCTATTTTTTTTGACTGTGTCAGCAGTCAAGACATGTGAGGAAGGAGATCGATGGGCACGACTTCCCCCAAGGCGGTCATCATGGACGAGACCGCCGTCAATCGAGCGATGACCCGCATCGCGCACGAGATTCTCGAGCGCAACGAGGGCTGTGAAGACCTCGCTCTGGTCGGCATCGTCACGCGCGGCGACCTTCTGGCAAAGAAGCTCGCCGAGGAGATCAAGGAGATCGAGGGCGTCGACGTTCCGCTCGGCAGCCTCGACATCAGTTTCTACCGCGATGACTACGCTACCAATTTCGCTCCCGCGATCCACGCCACCAACATTCCCTTCAGCGTCGACGGCAAGCGCGTCGTGCTGGTGGACGACATCCTGTATACGGGCCGTACCATTCGCGCCGCTCTCGACGCCGTCATGGACCTGGGCCGTCCGAGCCGCATTGAGCTGGCAGTCCTCGTTGACCGCGGCCACCGCGAGCTCCCCATCTCGCCGGACTTTGTCGGCAAGAACGTTCCCTCGTCGCATGAGGAGAACGTGCACCTATATATGAAGGAAGTCGACGGCCGTACCGCTGTCGAGATCAATGACGTCGCGCCGGGTTCCCACGTGGGCTCCGCGCCGCTGGGAGGTGAGTAGTACCGTGGCGTTCAACCATAAGCACCTGATCGACATTACCGAGTACTCCGAAGAGGACATCAAGCTCATCCTCGAGACCGCCAAGGCGTTCTCCGAGGTCAACGAGCGTGCGATCAAGAAGGTCCCCACGCTCAAGGGCAAGACCATCGTTAACATGTTCAACGAGCCCTCGACGCGCACCCGTAGCTCCTTCGAGCTCGCCGAGAAGCGTCTTTCGGCCGACAGCCTCAACTTTGGCGGCTCCTCGACCTCCACGGTCAAGGGCGAGAGCCTCGTCGACACCGTCGAGACCCTCAACGCCTACAAGATCGACTGCATCGTCGTGCGCGATAAGCATGCCGGCGCTCCCTACATCGTCACGCAGAACTCGCCCGCGAGCGTCATCTGCGCCGGTGACGGCAAGCACAACCATCCTACGCAGGCCCTGCTCGACCTGTACACCATCTGGGAGCACAAGGGTGATTTCCACGGTCTGAAGGTCGCCGTCGTCGGCGATATCGCACACTCCCGTGTCTGCGGTTCGCTGATCCCCGCGCTTAAGATCATGGGCTGCGAGACCTACGCCGTCGCCCCCGGCACGCTGCTGCCGCCGGCGCCCGAGGTCCTGGGCTGCGACCACGTGACGAGCGACCTCGATTCCGTCCTGCCCGAGCTGGACGTCGTCTACATGCTGCGCGTGCAGCAGGAGCGCCTCGAGGGTGCCCCGTTCCCCACGATTCGTGAGTACCACAAGCTCTTCGGCCTGACCAAGGACCGCGAGAAGCTCATGAAGCCCGATGCGATCATCTGCCACCCGGGCCCCATCAACCGCGGCGTCGAGTTCGACTCCTATATGGCCGACCACCCGCAACGCTCCGTCATCCTGGAGCAGGTCTACGCCGGTATCTGCGTGCGTATGGCTATCCTGTATCTGCTGCTTGGAGGTGCCGATAATGGCCTTGCTTCTTAAGAATGCCCACGTCGTCGATCCGTCTGTCGAGCTTGACGGTGTCGTTGACGTCCTGATTGACGGCGACAAGATCGCCGAGGTCGGCGAGA
>DXZV01000157.1 GCA_019419485.1 Collinsella sp. | reverse complement strand
TCCACAACGTGCACGTCACTCAGACGCGCCGCGTCCTGCAATACCAAAGCCCCCGCGGCATCGTACGCCGCGCGAACCCTGGCCGCAGTATTGGCCCGCAGCTTTACCTCGATAAACGCAAGCGTCTGCTCCAAACGCGTCAACAGCTCGGCCTTGTCCTCCATACGCAAAAAGGCAGCGTAGCGCCGCTCCATCTGCAACGGGCCCACAACGCCTACCTGCTTGCGAGCGCGCGCAAGAGACTCAGATTCAATGCGGCGTACATACCCGTCAACGGCCCGCACGGCAGACTCACGCGCAGCACGCTCGGCAGACTCGACGCCCCCGATCACGTCCAGCAACTCGCGGGAGCGCGCCTTGCGCAATAACTCCCCGCGGTCGTACTGCTCAAGCGCCGTCTGACGCTTGGCCACTGACTCAAAGCCAAACAGCTCATCGAGCAGCTCGCCAACCGAACGCTCTTCCGCCATGGCAAGGCCTCCTCACACGCAGTGCGCCAACATGACCGCGGGCTCACGCACGCGCCAAACACCTCGCGCACGCAAGCCCACACGCTCGCATCCCTATAGATCCAACGCCTTTTTCGCGGCATCGACCGGGTCGCCATCCATGTAGAACACCGGGCTCAACCCCGAGATAATCTCGGACGAAACGCTCTGCAGGCCCGCGATGGCGCTCAGCGGCAATATCACGCGCTTGGCGCCGGCGTTTTTGGCCACGCGCATGATGTCCTCGAGCCCGCGGATCTCATCCATAGAGCCCGACATGCGCAAGATTCCCGGAACCGCCAGCGCGGACATCACCGGGCGGTTGCACGCCGCGGAGCACAGGCCCACGAACTCGGCAAGCGAGACTTCTTCGGACAGACCCTTGCTCTGCAGGTCGTTATAGAACAGCAGATAGTCCTTGGAGCCAATGTGCATGCCCGGCGCCACACGGTTCGCCAGGTTCACAAAGTTGTCGAACGCGGCCTCCAGCGTATCGCGCACCGGCTTGTTAAAGGCAACGCCCTCGTGCTTAAACTTGCACTCGCCGGCGACAGCCTTGTTCTCCAGCTTGTACACGGCAACCTCGCCGCCCTGCGACCTACCCACGCCAAACACGTGACCGGACAGCAGCGGCCCGTCGGGAATCAACGTATCCTCGGACTGCTCCGGCACGCGCACCACGTGCACGTCCTGCGGATTGTCGGCATCCATATAACCCAGGTTGACGTCGATAAACTCGACGCCCGCCATAATCTTGAGCTGCTCCTTTACGCGGCGACGGCCCTCGATGGCGTAGTCCAGCAGCCAATGAACGTCATCCTTGTCCATAGCCTCGTCAGGGAACAGCAGCTTGGCCAGGCCGCTAAAGGACTTGCGCACGGCGATCTCGTCACGTTTGTTAAAGTCGCTGTTAAAGCGGAAGTAGCGGTCGATATGATGCGTAAAGTCCTTGCGGCGCATCTCCTTGCAAAACTCCGACAGGCAGTCGGTGATTAAGCCATAATGCCCGGTCAGCAGGCTCGAGCGCATCTTGGGAATCTCCCAGCCCGGCAGGTAATAGTGGATACGGTCGAAAAAGGCCGAATCGTTGTTAAACTCCGGTGGGAACGGATCAAACAAGTGCGTGGTCTTAAGAACGTTTTGCACGGTGTCGTTGATGTTGCCCTCAAAGACCATGGAGGCATCAGCGTTAATCTGGTCGCGGCCGCGCGCGTAGCTGCCACTCGCCATATAGTCCTTCATGATCTGTACGGCGTTGGTGTCCTTAAAGCGCATGCCGGCGACCTCGTCGAACGTCACGCAATCCCAATGGCCCACCAGGCCCACGCGATCGGCGCGCATGGAGTTCATACGGCCGAACAGGTTGGCCGTGGTGGTCTGCCCGCCCGAAAGCAAGATGGCGTAGGGCGAAACCTCTTTGTAGATATGGCTCTTGCCGGTGCCGCGGGGACCAAGCTCGCACAGATTGTAGTTTCGCTCAATCAGCGGCACCATGCGCTCGATAAAGTGCAGGCGCTCCTTCTCCGAAAGCTCGCTGGGCTCATAACCGGCAGAGCGCAGCAGCATGTTGAGCCACTCGTCGCGCGAGAAATACTGACGCTCCTCGATCATGGCCTCAAGGTCCAGGTTGGGCATCTGGATAGGCGTGAGCGACGCCACACTAAACGGAGAGTCCTCGGGCCCGCGCTTTTTGCGCTTGGCCTTGGAGCAGCGCGGCGCATCGTCGCCAAAGACTTCCATGCCAAACTCGTCTTCCTCTTCCATGGGACGACGATACTCGATGCTCATAATGCACCAAATACCGCCCTGGAGAATCTTGGAATAGTCGCGCACGTACTCGGCCGGCATCACAAACGGCTCAATGGTCAGGTTGGCAAACGACGCCACGTAGATGTCTTTGTACTCATCGAGCTTGGCCGTCACCTTATCGATAATGGTAAAGCGACCCAGCTCGCGAATCTTGGACTTGATGCGCTCGGACTCGTCGGGACGCACGTAGTTATCGGTGAGGATCTTGCGGATGCGCTCCAGGCCCTCTGCCACGGCATCCTCGTCATCGGTTGAGCAGTACATGCCCAGCAGGTACTCCAGCACAAAGGTGGGCACGTTGGCGCCACGCTTCATAAGGGCCGTGAGGTCCTTGCGCACGATCTTGCCGCCAAAGTGCTCGAGCAGCTTACCGTCCAGTCCATCCATGTCGTAACCGTCATCCTCGGGAGCGTCGACCACGGCCTGGGCATAGCCATCGGTCGAGGACTCGTCCTCGACGGGCGCCGCAACCTCAGCGGGCGCAACGGTCTCCGTCGGCTCCGGGGCAGGCGCGGCAGCCACGGCCTCTGCAGCAGTCTCAGCCTCCGGGGCGGGCACGGCCTCCTCTGCAGACACCGCAGCCTGCACCGGCACATTCACATCAATCGAGGGAACTTCCCACAGATCGTCGTCATGGCTATCAAACATAGGGCACACTCCTAAAAACCAAAGTCAGCAACAGGGGCAAACGAAACAGCGATGGAATACGTCTCGCGCCAAACGATCTTGCCCGACTGGGCATCGCGGCAGACCAGCAAATGAGACGATCCCGATCCAAACGACACGCCGGTCTTAAGCGTAAAGCGGGCCTCGACCACACGGTCCTGCGGGTTGGGCGAGGTCATGTCCGCATGCACGCGGACCACGTCGCTCACCTCGTTACCGGTCTCGTCGGTAAACACCAGCTCGTACTCGCACGGCAGCACCTTGCCCACAGCGGCCTCGTCCTGCAGCAGCTTAATGCCAAACAGCGAGTTGGTAACGCGGCGGCTCTCGTTGAGCACGCGCAGCTGCGCCGTCTGCGTGTCGACAAATTCCTTTGAGGAGGCGCTCAGGCGGCGATACCCGATCACCGGCACCACGAGCTCCTGCAGACTTACGCCGCCGTGCACGTAGCGCTTCGTGCCACCGGGTCGCCTGTAGTGCACGATCCCGCACGGGGCCAAGCCAACATAACCGCCGCCCGGCGCCACTTGGTCCATGTTCATGGCCAGATACGGGCTACCATCCGCACCGCTGGCGATATCGGCCAAGGCATCGCCCTGAGCAACCACCGCATGGCGCTTGCCAAACAGTACCGGGTCGTCCGGCAGGTCGTTCTTACCCAGGAACAGGCATTCCGGCAGCTCATTGGCCGTATACAAAAAGCCATGATCGGCTGTAATCGTCACGCGGGCACCCGGCGCGTCGGTACACACGCGCTTGGCAATCGAGACCAGCTCGTCTACGCTCTCGGCACACGCATCAAACACGTCGCTTTCGGTAGCGAGTTTCTCCCCCGTCGCGTCGATCTTGTTGTGATACAGGTACACGATCTCGCTGGACTTGAGCAGCTCCTTGCGATCGGCGGCGGGCATATCCAAATACGCTGCAGCACTCAGGGCACGACCCGAAGGCGCGGCCTTCTGCAGCACCGCCTGGCGCTCAACCGTAGTGCCCGTTGACATACCGTCGAGCAGCACGGTGCCCGTTTCCATGTTGAGCGTCATGGCCTGATGCGGCAACAACGCTGGCATGCCCATCTCGGTAATAGAGGGAAACATCGCCTGCAGGCTACCCATGCGCACCTCGCCGCCGCGCTCGCGCTCCAATGCGGCGGCCACGTCCTGCGCTACTTCGTAGCGCAGCGCATCGCTAATCAGGACCACCTTGGCCTTGGCGCTGCCGGCATACGTGGGCAGCGTCTCCCAATAGAACAGATCTTGG
>DXZV01000156.1 GCA_019419485.1 Collinsella sp. | reverse complement strand
GCGCATGCCCGTTGCACGGGGACGCGACCGGCGCCCCCGTGCGCGGCGAGTTTATAGCTTGGCGATGGCGTCGTCCACGTGCGAGACGTAGATGTCGTCGACCGCGACGTTCTGTCCCAGACCCTGGAGCAGGCACGTCACTTCGAAGCCGGCGGCCACGAACTTCGCAGCCCAGCTGTCGGGGTCGGTCTCGTCTGCCATGTCGTTGTTCGCGTGGTCGCCCGCGACCACCATGAACGGCGCGAGCACGGCCTTCTTGTAGCCTGCGGCGCTCGCGGCGGCGATAACATCCTCGCAGGTCGGTTCAGCCTCGACGGTGCCGACGAAGAACTGCGTCAAGCCCTCGTTCTTAAACACTTCCTGCATCTTGGCATAGTCGGCGTTGGAATCGGCTTCGGTGCCGTGGCCCATGAGGCACAGCGCCGTCTTGCCGTCGTCGAAGGACGCCATGTTCTCCTTAATGGCTGCGGCCACCTTCTTGTAGTCGTCGTCGGAGGTGAGCAGCGGGTCGCCGAGCGAGATTTTGTCGAACTTGTCGGCGTACTTGTCGAGCTCGTCTTTCACGTCGGTGTATTCCAGGCCACCCATGAGATGCGTCGGCTGCACGACGATTTTCTTCACGCCGTCTTCCACGCAGCGGTCGAGCGCCTCGGTCATGTTGTCGATCGTGATGCCGTCGCGCTTCTTCAGCTTGTCGATGATGATCTGCGCGGTGAAGGCGCGGCGGATGTCGTAGTCCTGCCAGTACTTCTCGCGGATAGCGTCTTCGATGGCGCCGATGGTGATGTGGCGCGAGTCGTTGTAGCTCGTGCCGAAGCTCGTGACGAGGATGACCGGCTTCACGGCCTTCTCCTTTTCACTCGATTTTTCGGAACTTGCGGAGGTGTTGGAGCAGCCCGCGAGCGCGACTCCGGCGAGCGCGACGGCTCCGGTTGCTGCGGCGCTCATGAAGCCGCGGCGTGACATCTGGTCGGACATGGTTTTTCCTTTCCTCGGTTTGCCGGTCCCCCGGCGACAGTTGCTTGTCGGCACAAGCGAAAGAAAAGCGCACCCCTCGGGGTTCACAAGGAGCTAACGCCACGGCGATGCCGTGAGGAAAAGGCGAAGCAGTCTGGCTTGGGGCGCGAGGCGGTTCGCCCGCGCGTCCTATACAGTAATGTCCCTTGCCCAGGATTCCCACCTGGTTCCCTCCGCAAGCCAGCGCGGGCTGTGCGGGCGCCGCGCCGGTCATTTCCTTTTATCCGATTGTCATATGCTCGTTGCCGAAACTTTTACTATGATAGTGGGCACTTGTGAACGTGTCAAAGCCAGGGCGGGCGGCATTGCGCCTCCTGCCTGCGTATTTGCGCCGATTGCTGCCGCAGGCGCCGTGTTTTGCCCGCTGCGCGAATGGCGGCGTAAACGGTTGCGATGAGTAACGGGAAGGGAAGGCTCGGATGATTCATATCGTTGGCGCAGGCTCGGGCGCCGCCGACCTTATCACGCTGCGCGGGGCGCGCCTTCTGCGCGCGGCCGACGTGGTCGTTTGGGCGGGAAGCCTTGTGAACCCCGAGCTGCTCGCCGAGTGCAAGGAATCCTGCATCGTCTACGACAGCGCGCACATGACCTTGGAGGAAGTGCTCGACGTGATGTGCGCGGCAGATGCGCGGGGCGAGGAAGTGGTGCGCCTGCACACGGGCGACCCGTGCCTGTACGGCGCCATCCAGGAGCAGATGGACGCGCTCGACGCGCGCGGCGTGGACTACGAGGTGGTGCCCGGCGTGTCGAGCTTTTGCGGTGCCGCGGCGGCGCTTCACCAGGAATACACGCTGCCGGGAATCAGCCAGTCGGTCGTGATCACGCGGCTTTCTGGACGTACCCCCATGCCCGCGGGCGAGGGCATGCGCACCATGGCGGAAAGCGGCTCGACTATGGTCATCTTCCTGAGCTCGGGTATGCTCGCCGAGCTTTCCGCCGAGCTTTTGGCCGCGGGCCGCAGCTCCGACGAGCCGGCGGCGCTCGTGTACAAGGCGACCTGGCCTGAGGAGCGCGTGGTGCGCTGCACAGTGGGCACGCTCGCCGATGCGGGCGCGCGAGAGGGCATCGACCGCACGGCGCTCGTGGTGGTGGGCCGCGTGCTCGGAGCTCGCGGCGGACTTGCGCACGACGGCGCGCAAGCGGAGTCGTACGAGCGCAGCAAGCTTTACGACCCTTCGTTTGCCACGGGGTATCGGAAGGCGAGCAGCTAACGTGGCCTTCGAGCACTACATATATACGGGGACGACCCGCCTGCGCTGCGGCTATACCACGGGGAGCTGCGCCACGCTCGCGGCGAAGGCGGCCTGCGAGATGCTCTTGTCACGAAAGCCCGTCGGCTGCGTGTCGATCGTCACCCCCGGCGGGCTGCCCGTCGAGGCGAACGTGGTCGACGCATGCATCGGCGAGGGGTCCGCCCAGTGCGCCGTGCGAAAGGACGCAGGCGACGATGCCGATGTGACCGACGGCGTGCTCGTGTACGCGCGCGTGGAACATGCGGGGTCAGGCACGGGTGCTGCGGGCGGCAAGGGCGTGCCCGCGCGCGAATCGGAAATTTCCGTCGATGGCGGCGTGGGCGTGGGGCGCGTGACGTTGCCCGGGCTCGAGCAGCCGGTGGGGGCGGCCGCCATCAACGCGACGCCGCGCGCGATGATCACTTCGGCCGTGCGCGAGGTGTGCGCCGCGCACGGCTTTTCTGGAAATATTGCTGTGACGATTTCGGTGCCCGAGGGTGTTGCCCTTGCCAAAAAGACCTTCAACCCGCACCTGGGGATAGAGGACGGCATCTCCATCCTGGGCACGACGGGCATCGTCGAGCCGCGCAGCCTCGCTGCCTTGCGCGACAGCATCGAGCTCGAGATCCGGCAGCATGCGGCTATGGGGCGGCGCGGAGTCGTGCTCACGCCCGGCAACTACGGCGAGCAGTTCATCTCGGGGCATTTCCACCTAAACGGTGCGCCGGTGGTCTTCATCTCCAACTTCGTGGGCGATGCGATTGATTGCTGCGTTCGCGAGGGATTTACCAATGTCCTTCTTGTGGGACACATCGGCAAGCTGGTGAAGGTCGCGGGCGGCATCATGGACACCCATTCGCGTACCGCCGACTGCCGCGCGGAGATTCTGGCCGCCCACGCGGCCTTGGCCGGCGCGGGCACGAAGACTGTGCGCGAGATCATGTCGTCGGTCACGACCACGGCGGCGCTCGAGGTAATCGAGGCCGCCGGCGTGGGGGACGCTGCGCGCGCCTCGCTCGCTGTGGCAATCGAGGACAGGTTGCGCCGCCGCGCGGCGGGCGGATGCGACATCGCCGCGGTCGTGTTCGACGCCGAGCGCCGCGAGCTTTTCCGCACGTCGGGCGCCGATGCAGTTATCGGGGAATTGGGGGCGACGTATGAGTAAAGGCGTGCTGTACGGCGTGGGCACGGGGCCTGGCGACCCCGAGCTGCTCACGATCAAGGCCGTCCGCACAATCGAATCGTGTCCGGTCATCGCCGCACCGCAGACGGCGGACGGGGCCATGGTCGCGCTCGACATCGTGCGCGGCGCCGTCGACCTTACAGGCAAGACGGTGATCCCCGTGCGATTCTCGATGACGCGCGACGTCGAGCGCCGCGCGGCCGAGCATGCCTCGCTTGTTCGCGAGCTTGTCGCGCACCTGGATGCGGTCCGCGACGTCGCGCTGCTGAACCTGGGGGACCCGAGCATCTACGCCACCTTCCAGCGCATAGCGCCCGACGTGCGCGCCCGCGGGTTCGAGGCGCGCGCCATTCCCGGCGTGCCGAGCTTCTGCGCGGTCGCCGCGGCGCTCGAGCGCGACCTCACGCCCGAGATGTCGTCGCCTCTGCACATCGTGCCCGGCGGCTACGACGACGTGCGCCGCGCAATCAGCTGGCCGGGGACGAAGGTGGTCATGAAGGCGCGCCGCTCGCTTGCGGACGCGAAGCGCATCCTTCACGAGGAGGGCTCCTTCGACGGTGCCGAGCTCGTAGAGGACTGTGGGCTTCCGGGCGAGCGCTTGTACCGCTCGCTCGACGATGTGCCCGATCGGGGCAGCTACTTCTCGACGATGGTGGTGCGCTAGATGAGGGTTTCCTGCATAGCGTTCACTGAGAGGGGGTATGCGTTGGCGGAGCGCACCGCACGCGCGCTTTCCGATTGCGCGCAGACAGGTGAAGATGACCTTGGCTGGGACGTTTCCGTTTCGCGCGGGTTCGGCGAGGGGAAGGCCGACCTGCG
>DXZV01000155.1:3263-4350 GCA_019419485.1 Collinsella sp. | reverse complement strand
CGAGCGGGGGCTCCTGTCGTTTCCGTGCCCCTGGATTGGGTCATAGTGTCTGTTGGTGCCTGACATCGAGTGAGCCACTGTCTTGGGCAGCTAAAAGGCCCCGTCCCATATTTGCTGCCCCACTCGCAACTTATCTTGCCGATGGAGTTGTCGTCGTTTCGTTCGTGTGAGTCGTTTTGGCGCCGTCGCCTTGTTCGTCCTCGTCCTTTTGAGCATCGGCAATGGTGGCAGCAGCTGCGACCATACCGCGCTGGGGCGCCACACCCGTCTGGTCTTGTGCGCCTTCAACAAGCTCCGTGCCAGCATGCGCAAGTTCAGGCGATTTGAACATCGCGCCCAGACTCGCGCCGTCGCCGGCATATCCGAGCGCCGCGAGCGCGATGACGATTATCGCGGCAACGACCACGATCGGCACGTAACGATGCCAGCCTGCAGGATTGAGGCCGCTACGGCGGGCAGCACCGCGGCTAATGTAGCCAAGCGTTCCATCGTGCTTGAGCTTTGAGCCCACCACGCGCCTTCGTCCCCACAACGAGGACTCGGCCTGCATGGCCAAGCGAGCGCTTGCCGAAGGATAGCCATATTTTGTGCGCTTGAACGAGCCGTCGAACCCCGAGGCGCTTTTGCCCCACGTCCGCGAAGTCGTACGCCGGCCGACCGGCGCCGCACTTCGCTTTGTTCGGTTCGTTTTTGAAGTCTCCGCCATACTCCCCCGCACGCCGTAACACAATCGAAACAATGTTTCTTTGGACTGTATCACACGCGCCGCACGCGGTCACGGCGCCTCGCTCAGCGGTCGTTGTCCTTCAGCAGGCGCCATAAAGTCGTGCGGCTTATACCGAGCACCTCTGCCGCACGTGTCCTGTTGCCGTGAAGGTGCTGCAGAACCAACCGTGCGACATCGCGCTCGGTATCGGCCAGGGGACGCAAGATGTACAAATCGCTTTCGAGCGCCGGGGCGCCAAAGGTCGCGGTCTTGATAACGTCCTCCTGGGCAAGCACCTCTTTCGCCACGGCACGCTCCACCGTTCCAGCCCCCACTAATATATAGAGTCGTTCAGAGACTTCACGCAGCTGCAGGTAATTG
>DXZV01000155.1:0-3253 GCA_019419485.1 Collinsella sp. | reverse complement strand
GGTAATTGCGGGGCCAACGGTACGCATCGAGCGTCTCTGCCGCGGCGGCAGACAACCACGGGGCACCCGTCTTAAACATATCTGCCAGATATCCCAGATAGCGCGCAACCTTTTCCGACGCGCCGCCCTGCTCGGCAATCGCCGGCGCCACACTCACTGCACAGGCCAGACGCTCGGTTACAAAAGCAGCCTGATCGCTTTCGCCGCCGCCCGGCATATCGTTTGCCGTCAACACCACATGGCAACGAGTTGCGAGCGCCGTGTCGATCATTGCGGACACGAGCTCGCGCAGACGTTGGGGGCCAACAGCATGCCAGCCGCCCATGCAAAGTGTCAGCCCCGTTTGGAATAGCGGCGATTCGGAACTTTTGAGCAGATGGCGCCAGCCGCGATCCGTAAGCTCATCGAGCGCAACGGACACAAAGGGCTGATCGGCATAGGGTCCATCCAGGTACAGGCGTCTTGCAATCTGATCCTGCCCCGCGCCCAGCTCGCCCTCGAGCATAAGGGGCACCCCACGCGCATAGCTCTCCCGTACGGGGGCAGCGACCGCCGCCGCGTCTTCGACGATGCCGTACGTGCTCGACGCGTAGCGAGCCTCGACTTCGTCGGCATTGAGCCACTCGATGCCCGCATGCGTGGCAGCGGCGCGCACCTCATGCGCCACGACCACCCAAAGCGCTCCGCGCTCCTTGGCCGTCGGGCGCACCGTCAAGCTCAACCGCACGCCCTCGTGGCCCATCACCAGGCGCGCCCCATCGCCCACGCGAGCGAGACGCTCGGAAACAAAAGCAGCGATATCCTGCTCGAGCGCCGCGTCACTCATAGTCGAGATCACAACGCCACCGCGCTCGTCGATTGCCAGCGCCGATGCTCCGGCTGCGGACAATGCCTCAATCAGAATCTGCAGCTTGGCATCGCTATCCATGATTTGCCCCTGTCCGCGACGACATGCAACCGCCGACGGTCGCACAACCGAATGTTTCAAAATTGAACGATATTACTCACCAAACACTATAGGGCAAAAGTCGCCGTCCTGCGAGTATATGAATTGCCCCGCATCGCCATCCTGGCGGGGCGATAAGAGCTCTTCGGGACCTATCAACCTGCGGACAAGCCATACCCGCAAGAGCTCCTATCGCCCCACCGTGAGAATGCGCTCGCCAGCACGCAACACGCAAATCAGCTACTTCTCTACCAGATTCCTAGCACGTGCTGCATTCCCAAACTCATGCATGCAATGCCAATCCAGCAGCAAAAGCCCAACGCGATGGGTTTGCCGCCCTTTTTGACCAGCTCGACGATATCGGTATTAAAGCCAATAGCCGCCATGGCCATCACAATAAAGAACTTCGACAGCTCCTTGATGGGCGCCGCAATGGACGCAGGAAGCTGAAGCACCGTGGTGATCACGCTCGCCAGCACAAAGAACAACACAAACATGGGAAAAGCACGTTTAAGCGAGAACGTGCTTTTGGCGTCGCCGCCGGCCTTGCGCGCCAGATGCATCTGCCAGCATGCGAGAGCCAATGTAATGGGAATAATGGCCAGCGTCCTGGTGAGCTTAACCACTGTGGCGCTTTCGAGCACATTGGCGCCGGGATGCATGCTATCCCAGGCGCTCGCCGCAGCCGTTACCGACGAGGTGTCGTTGATGGCGGTGCCGGCAAACAGGCCAAAGCCCTCGTTGGTCAGCCCGAGCATGCCGCCGAGCGTCGGAAACACGAGCGCCGCGATAACGTTAAACAGGAAGATGACCGAAATGGCTTGGGCAATCTCGCGATCGTCGGCATCGATGACGGGCGCGGTCGCAGCGATGGCAGAACCACCGCAAATCGACGAGCCCACACCCACAAGCGTCGCGATCTTGCCCGGCACGTTCATAACGCGGCAGAGCACGAAGGCGATGACAAGCGAGGTCGAGATCGTCGCCACGATAATCGGCAGCGACTGGGCGCCCTTGGACAGAATCTGGGAGAGGTTCATGCCAAAGCCAAGCAGGATAACCGCGTACTGCAAGACTTTTTTAGACGTATAGGTGACACCGGCGGCGAGCTGTTCGCGGCGATTCTTGGGAAAGACAAGCGCCAGAACCATGCCAAGGAGAATGGCAAATACCGGACCGCCGACCACCTCAATCTGTTTGCCGAGCAACGTCGCGGGGATGGCGATGATCAGGCAGAACAAGACGCCCTTCCAGCGCTCGCGTACGATATTTGTCAGTTGCATATGGGATTCCTTCTTTCTATTTCACGTTTGCGACGGCTTATGATACGGCAATATTGAGCACAGCCTTGTGCAAACAAAGACTAGGACGCCGCAATAGTTCTTGGGCAACAGCCGAATTACCCACCGCGGAGAGCTGATTCGCGGCATAATTAACAACTGACATATGAGTTTGATAGAACAGTTGCGAGGCGCTATGGAAGAATCGATGCACGTCGGCGAGCAGGAAACGAGCCTACAGGACCAGTCCTACCACACCATTCGACGCAAAATCGTCTACCTGGACTACAAGCCGGGCGAAAAGCTAGGCGTCAAGCAGCTTTGCGACGACCTGGATATGGGGCGCACCCCTGTGCGCGAGGCACTGGTGCGTCTGGCGCAAGAGAGCCTGGTGCGCACCGTGCCCCAAAGCGGCACCTATGTCTCGCCCATCAACCTCACCTTTGCCGAGAGTGCCTGTTACATCCGCGAGCATCTGGAAAAACAGGTGATTGTGGAGTGCTGCGCCCGTGCCACCTCGGCAGGCATCGAGCAGCTCGACCGAGCCATCGCGCTGCAGGAAAAGGCCATGGCCGAAGAGGATCGCATCGGATTCTTTTTAAGCGACAACCTCATGCACCGCATGATCTTTAGCATCGCGTGCCGCAGCACCGTGTGGTCGTGGCTCGAGGCGACCAATGCCGACCTGGAGCGCTTCCGCTGGCTGCGCGCCGCCACGCAGAGGCTCGACAATCAGGAGATTGTTAACGAGCACAAGCAAATCCGCCGCGCCATCGCCGGCCGCGACCCCATCGAGGCGAGCTTTTTGGTCAGCAAGCACCTGCATATGATGTTCCGCAACCAGACCGAGGTCCTGGACCAATATCCCAAGTATTTCGAGACCAGCAAGCTCCGCTAACCTGCCAAAAAGGGACAGGTTTATTTCGGCAGGTTTTATCTGGGCAAATGCAACAAGGCCCGACTCCGCCACAGTGAACTGCACCCCAAAACTTGGACGGCTTAAATAAGAACTACGCCGCAAGGGACT
>DXZV01000154.1 GCA_019419485.1 Collinsella sp. | reverse complement strand
ACAGCATGACGGCGTCGGTGCCGTCATAAATGGCGTTAGCAACGTCGGCAACCTCGGCGCGCGTCGGGCGCGGGTTCTGCTGCATGGAGTCGAGCATCTGCGTAGCGGTGATAACGGGCTTGTAGGCCGCGTTGCACTTGGCGATGATCTCCTTCTGGATGTGCGGAACGAGCTCGGGCTTGATCTCGATGCCCAGGTCGCCACGGGCGACCATGATGCCGTCGGAAGCCTCGAGAATCTCGTCGAAGTTCTCGACGCCCAAGGCGCACTCGATCTTCGGGAAGATCGTCACGTGCTCGCCGCCGTTCTCGCGGCAAAGCTCGCGGATGCCGCGGACGGACTCGCCGTCACGGATGAAGGAAGCGGCGATGTAGTCGATGTTCTCGGTCAGGCCAAAGAGGATGTCCTGACGATCGCGCTCGGTGATGGCGGGCAGCGAGATGTTGACGTTGGGCATGTTGACGCCCTTGCGCTCGCCGATCAGGCCGTCGTTCTTAACGACGCAGGTCATGTCCTGGCCACTGACGGACTCGACCTCGAGGGCAACCAGGCCGTCATCGATCAGGATGAGGGAGCCCTTCTCGACCTCGGAAGGCAGAGCCAGGTAGTCGAGGGAGATGTGCTCAGCGGTGCCATGGAAATCCTCGGACGTGGGCTGAGCGGTGACGACGATCTTATCGCCGGTCTTGACGGCAACCTTCTTGCCGTCGACCAGAAGGCCGGTGCGGACCTCGGGGCCCTTGGTGTCGAGCAGGATGCCGACAGGCAGACCGAGCTCCTTGGAAATACGGCGGACGCGCTCGATGCGACCGTGGTGCTCGTCGTAGGAGCCGTGCGAGAAGTTAAAACGGGCGACGTTCATGCCCGCCTTGATCATCTCGCGGATGGTCTCGTCGCTATCGCAGGCGGGACCCATGGTGCATACAATCTTAGTGCGCTTGTACATTCAGACCTCCATCTGACATCGTCTTGCGCTGATAGATAAACCATAAGAAATAAAACCGAGATGATTATAACGAAATGCCGACCGAATACCCCAAAAAATCGACCGTATGCCGAAATGGAAGTTCATTTTTTGCGGGAAAAACGGTATATGAAAAATCTTTACCAACCACTCCAACCGCTGCTATCTGGGAGATATGTCAGTTTGGCGATGTGCCGAAGAAAAAACGTTTTACCAATGTTGAGCATCACACGGTCTGCACCGTTGCGTGCGGACCATATTTCCAAACCGATTGTTTTGGCTAGACGCGTCGCTTTGGGGTACCATAGCTCCACTATCAACTGCCGCTCAGCACGGCAGCCTTGATGAGCCCTTGCCCTTCTCCTGGGAATTATGATCGGGCATCAATCTGCTGAGTGGCCCGAATCCCAGGAGGGGACTCTATATGCAAAAGGAATACCTGTCCGCCGCGGCGGAGGTGCTCAGCGACCAAGGTGTCGATGAGAACCTCGGCCTGAGCAACGACGAGGCGTCTTCGCGCCTCGCCAAGACAGGCCCTAACAAGCTCGAGGAAGCCGAGAAGACGCCGCTGTGGAAGCGTTTCTTTGAGCAGATGGCCGACCCCATGGTCATCATGCTGATCGTTGCCGCCGTCATCAGTGCGCTCACGGGCATGGTCAAGGGCGAGCCCGACTTTGCCGATGTTGCCATCATCATGTTCGTCGTTATCGTCAACTCGGTGCTGGGCGTGGTCCAGGAAGCCAAGAGCGAGGAGGCCCTCGAGGCCCTGCAGGAGATGAGTGCGGCGCAGTCCAAGGTGCTGCGCGACGGCAAGCTCGTGCACCTGCCGAGCGCCGAGCTCGTGCCCGGCGACGTGATCATGCTCGAGGCGGGCGACTCCGTCCCGGCCGACTGCCGCGTGCTCGAGAGCGCCACGATGAAGATCGAAGAGGCCGCGCTCACCGGCGAGTCCGTGCCCGTAGAGAAGCACGCCAACGTGATCGAGCTTGCCGCGGGCACCGATGACGTGCCGCTCGGCGACCGCAAGAACATGTGCTACATGGGTTCCACCGTGGTATACGGCCGTGGCCGCGCCGTCGTGGTCGGCACCGGCATGAACACCGAGATGGGTAAGATCGCCGGCGCCCTGGCCGAGGCCAAGGAGGAGCTCACGCCGTTGCAGGTGAAGCTCGCCGAGCTCAGCCGCATCCTTACCATTATGGTGATCGTCATCTGCGTCGTGATCTTTGGCGTTGACATCCTCCGCCACGGCGTGGGCAATGTCCTCACCGACCCGACTGCCCTGCTCGACACCTTTATGGTCGCCGTCTCGCTTGCCGTCGCCGCCATTCCCGAGGGCCTGGTCGCCGTCGTGACCATCGTCCTTTCGCTCGGCGTGACCAAGATGGCCAAGCGCCAGGCGATTATCCGCAAGCTCTCTGCCGTCGAGACCCTTGGCTGCACGCAGACCATCTGCTCCGACAAGACCGGTACCCTTACCCAGAACAAGATGACCGTCGTCAAGCACGAGCTCGCTGCGCCCAAGGAGAAGTTCCTGGCCGGCATGGCGCTGTGCTCCGATGCTCAGTGGGACGAGGAGCTGGGCGAGGCCGTGGGCGAGCCGACTGAGTGCGCGCTCGTCAACGACGCCGGCAAGGCGGGCCTCACTGGCCTGACTGCCGAGCATCCGCGCGTGGGCGAGGCCCCGTTTGACTCGGGCCGCAAGATGATGTCCGTGGTCGTCGAGACCCTGGACGGCGAGTATGAGCAGTACACCAAGGGCGCGCCCGACGTGGTGATCGGCCTGTGCACCCATATCTACGAGGGCGATAAGGTTGTCCCCCTGACCGAGGAGCGTCGTGCCGAGCTCGTGGCCGCCAACAAGGCCATGGCCGACGAGGCCCTGCGCGTGCTGGCGCTGGCAAGCCGCACCTACACCGAGATTCCGAGCGACTGCAGCCCCGCTGCGCTCGAGCGCGACCTGGTCTTTTGCGGTCTTTCCGGCATGATTGATCCGGTCCGCCCCGAGGTGGCCGACGCCATCCGCGAGGCACACGACGCCGGAATTCGCACCGTCATGATCACGGGCGACCATATCGACACTGCCGTGGCCATCGCCAAGCAGCTGGGAATCGTCACCGATCGCAGCCAGGCCATCACCGGCGCCGACCTCGATCGCATGAGCGATGAGGAGCTCGACGCGCACATCGAGGACTATGGCGTGTACGCCCGCGTCCAGCCCGAGCACAAGACCCGTATCGTCGAGGCCTGGAAGTCGCGCGACCAGATCGTCGCCATGACGGGCGACGGCGTCAACGACGCCCCGTCCATCAAGCGCGCCGACATTGGCGTTGGCATGGGCATCACCGGTACCGACGTCACCAAGAACGTTGCCGACATGGTGCTCGCCGACGACAACTTCGCCACCATCATCGGTGCCTGCGAAGAGGGCCGTCGCATCTACGACAACATCCGCAAGGTCATCCAGTTCCTGCTTTCGGCCAACCTTGCCGAGGTGTTCTCGGTGTTTATCGCCACGCTCATCGGCTTTACCATCTTCCAGCCGGTGCAGCTGCTGTGGGTGAACCTGGTCACCGACTGCTTCCCCGCGCTCGCGCTGGGCATGGAGGACGCCGAGGGCGACATCATGAAGCGCAAGCCGCGCAACGCCAAGGACGGTGTCTTTGCCGGTCACATGGGCCTGGACTGCGTGGTCCAGGGTCTGATCATCACCGTGCTGGTGCTGGCGAGCTTCTTTGTGGGCGTGTACTTTGACATGGGCTACATCCACATCGTCGATATGATCGCCGGCAATGCCGACGAGGAAGGCGTGATGATGGCGTTCATCACGCTCAACATGGTCGAGATTTTCCACTGCTTCAATATGCGCAGCCGTCGTGCGTCGCTGTTCACCATGAAGAAGCAGAACAAGTGGCTGTGGGCTTCTGCCGCGCTGGCACTGGTGCTGACGGTGATCGTGACCGTGCAGCCGACGCTTGCCGAGATGTTCTTTGGCCCCGTGACGCTTGAGCTCAAGGGCGTTCTTGCCGCGCTGGGCCTGGCCTTCCTGATCATCCCGCTGATGGAGATCTACAAGGCGATCATGCGCGCAGTGGAGAAGGAGTAGGTCGAAAGGTCAACCTTCCCACCGGTCCGACCGCCTGCGGGGTTTCTTCTTCGCTGGTCCTCGCGCTTCGCGCTGCGGGATCGCTCAGAAGAAACCCCTCCCGGCGGGCGGGCCTTCGGATAACCTCTCGGGACCATTGGCTAAGGGAAAGTATGTGAGCTGGTCGAGCGTTTGCTCGACCAGCTCTTTTTTGTGGGTAAAATACCTGCTCAGTTGTGATTTATGGTGCTGGGAGGCGCTTGTGGGCAAGGCGAAGGCTAAGGCGAAGAAAAAGACGACGGGGGCGCGGGCTAA
>DXZV01000153.1 GCA_019419485.1 Collinsella sp. | reverse complement strand
GACCTAACCTGGGAAATTGTAAGCCCCGTGCGTTCTGCCAGCTCACGCGTCCCCAGCTCGCCGTAGTGTTTGAGTGCCGTCACAATTAAGCCCCCGCCATGATCAACCGGCTCGATCTTTGAACGGTAAAGTACGACCTTGAACCGATCGAACCCCGGGCAGAACAGGGGCTCGGCCAGACCATGCGCGCGCATGGCATCGATCATCATCGGGATGCCCGAGCCATTGCCCTCAGCCGGCGAACCTGCGCCATCCGGCAGCGGGACAAGCGACATGAGCTTCACAAGCGTCGCATTGCGACATCGGGAGCTGCCGTCAAACAGGTTCTCGCGAGTCTTTCCTCCGTATAGGCCGCCGGGGTTCGTCACCTCGATACGGTCATCAAAGACGTCAACAGCGATCGACTGCCCACAGAACCGATCTCCGTATTCTCGGTGGATTACGGCGTTGGCGATTGCCTCGCGCAGGACCTCCTCGGGAATCTCCAGCGAGTCGACACGCGAGACGCCTTGGATCATCGAGGTTCGCCGCAAATTCTTGGCGACTGCCGCGACGGCATCCGAGATCATTTCGCCCAACGTTCCCTCGCAGATCGTACGGTCCATGAACCTCAACGACCCCGCCGCGCCCTTCTGCGTTCCGGCATAGACCGCCACATCGATAAAGAGCTTAGGATAGAACTGCTGAGGATAGGCACCCGCAGCCAGGAGCCCGGCCTTAGTAACATTGCCCTGGGAGTCGAGGAAATTCAGGCGCTCCAGCTTCGTTTTCTTGTCCGGCGCGCCGCGCATTGCCCGGGGTGTCAGCGAGAAAGCACGCTCTATCGTGCGGTCGACCAGGGCCTCGTCAAGATCGCCTGCGACCGCGCCGGGCACTGCATCGCGATCACTGGGGCTCGCCCGTTCATACGATGACAAGGACAGGACCTCGGTCGACGAGAGCGGAACATCTTTGTCATCGATGCGCTTGTAGCTGCCGCCCTGGGCGCCGCGCTCTATTACATAGCAGGGCTTGCTCGACGGGTCGAGCTCCTCAATCGTGATAACGAGAACTACGGTGCCCCGAAGCTCCACGCGCTCAATAGTGTATTTGGGCGGATTGGCCAGTTTTCCGCGGCCGCCGGCATCACCCATGCCCGCTACGAATTGATTGAGCACCTTCTCGGTCTCAAAGTTCTCAACCGGGACAAAGCCCGCGCGCTCGCTCACGCCGAGCACGATAATTCCGCCGGCGGTATTCGCGAATGCGCTAACCGTTTCCCATACGTCGCGGGAAAGCGTCGTGGCGCTCTCCTTGACCTCGACGTTAAGATCGTCCGAGCCCATGCGCCTTAAAGACTCGAGCAGACCGGTCAGCTCGTTTTCGTTCACTTGCACGTCCTTTCGCTCGGTCCGGCGGAGAATGCCGCGAATAGATTTCCTTCGTCTCTCATTATCTCTCGTAATTATCTCTTGTCTCTCTGTTATCTCTCGTATTAGAGATGAGTGAAAGATGAGAGATGAGATATCTGCCATCTGTTTCATTTAAACATGTTTTTGCTGGTAGAACAATCGGTATTGAGACAATACCATGATTGCTTGTCTCTTTGCTGCTCAGTTATCTCTCATATTTATCTCTCATCTTTCTGTTATCTCTCATATTAGAGATGAGTGAGAAATGAGAAATGCATGAGTAGTGGACGGTCAGGAATCGAGAGTGGATTTCCGGACGGTTTTTTGGCGTTTTGGGGCTGTTTCCGTCCGAAAATCCACTCTCGTTCAATTTGCGTCCGAATTTCCACGCTCGTGTGTCCGAAAATCCACGCTCGTGCGGCAGATTGGTCGAGGGCCCCATATGGGTATACTCTCGAGGATTCGACTCGATTCGCCCCCGCTGGGGCGTCAAAGGAGACTGCATATGCCCACCACCACCTCAACCGATCCGCGCGCCGCTGCTGCCGCGCTGCTGGTACCCGGTACCACCTGCCACGGTTTTGCCGTCGAGCGCTGCGAGACCGTGCCCGAGCTCGATTCGGACGTCTACGTGCTGCGCCACACCGCATCGGGCGCTCGCCTGCTGTACCTGGCATGCGACGATGAGAACAAGGCCTTTGCCATTGGCTTTAAGACGCCGCCGGCCGATTCCACCGGCGTGTTCCATATTCTTGAGCACTCGGTGCTGTGCGGATCGGCCAAGTTTCCCGTCAAGGAGCCGTTTGTCGATCTGATCAAGAGCTCCATGCAGACGTTCCTCAACGCCATGACCTACCCCGACAAGACCATCTACCCCGTTGCCACCACCAACGAGCAGGACCTGTACAACCTGATGGACGTGTACCTGGACGCGGTGTTCAACCCGGCCATCTATACCAAGCCCACCATTTTTGAACAGGAGGGTTGGCACTACGAGCTGGACCTGCCGGAGGGCGCCGAGGGCGCAGACGACGACAGCTCCGCGAGCCTGCGCGAGGGCACACTGCGCTATAACGGCGTGGTGTTCAACGAGATGAAGGGCGCGCTGTCCGACCCCATGAGCGTGCTGGACGACGCCGTCAACGCCGCGCTCTATCCCGACACCGCCTATGCGCACGAGAGCGGCGGCGACCCGCGCGCGATTCCCGCGCTCACCTACGAGCAGTTCCTGGACACGCACGCGCGCCACTACAACCCTTCCAACTCCTATATCACGCTCTACGGCGACCTGGACGTGAACCGCGCCCTGGCCTTTTTGGACGAGCGCTATCTGTCGCAGCCGAGTGCCGCGAGCCGCCGCATGGACGCAGCCGTTGCCGCCGGCGAGGACCCGTCCACACTGGCGCCCAATCCACTGGGCGTGCAAGCGCCCGTGACCTGCGAGTATAAGCGCGTCAAGATGGCCACCACGCCCGAGAACGCCCTGGTGGGCCTGGGCCTGGTGCTGGGCAGCGCGCTCGACCGCAAGCGCACGATCGCGGCGGACATCCTGTTCGAGGCGCTGCTGGGCTCCAACGAAGCGCCGGTTAAGAAGGCCATTCTGGCCGCCGGCCTGGGCGGCAACGTGGTGAGCTACACCGCGGCCGAGAGCCTGCAGCCCTACGAGCTCATCATGCTGCAAAACGCGCAGCCCGGCGTGGCGCGTGAGCTGCGTCGCGTGTTCCAGGACGCCTGCCGCGACCTGTGCGAGCACGGCGTTCCGCGCGAGCGCCTGGAAGCCATCATCAGCAGCAACGAATACGACCTGCGCCAGCGCGACTACGGTATCGCCGACGGCGTGGCCATTGCGTGCGACGCGCTGAGCACCTGGCTCTACGATGACGACGCCGCGACGCTGGCGCTCAAGTATGGCCCGGTGTACGAGGGGCTGCGCGGCGAGATGGACGGCAGCTACTTTGAGGACCTGCTGCGCGAGCTCGTGCTGGAGAACGACCACATGGCGCTGGTCGAGCTGGTGCCGGTGGACGCCGCCGAGGGCGCGGAGAGCGCCGAGGCCGCCGAGCTGGCAGCCAAGCGCGATGCCATGACCGATGCCGAGCTGGCCGACGTGGTCGAGCGCACAGCCGCGCTGCGTGCCGCACAGGAGGCCGAAGACACACCCGAGGCCAAGGCCACACTGCCGCGCCTGCGCGTGTCCGACATTGGCGAGGCGCGCCCCGAGCCGCCGCTGGTCGTGGACACGACCGCGCCCATCCCCTGCCTACGCCACGGCATCCCCACCAACCGTCTGGCCTACGCTATGCAGTATTTCGACCTAAGCTGCGTCGCGTTTGAGGACCTGCCCTATGTAACGCTGCTCTGCCGCCTGCTCAAGCAGCTGCCCACGAGCGAGCACTCGGCCGAGGAACTCGACAACTTGCTCGCCGGCAAGCTGGGCTTTTTGAGCTTTACGACCGAGGTCATGACCCAGCCCGACGTGGACGGCGTGCGCCCCTATCTGCTGGTGAGCGCCGGAGCCCTATCCGAGAAGATCGATGCGCTGGCGAGCCTGCCGCGCGAGGTGTGGTCGAGCACGCTATTGCTCGACGCCGACGCCGACCGCGTGCGCGATGTGCTCACGCAGATTCGCATTGGGCTCGAGCAGGGCTTTATCAACAACGGTCACTCGGCGGCGCTCGGTCGCGCGATGAGCTACAGCTCGCCTTCGGCCGTGGTGCGCGAGCAGCTTTCGGGCGTGGACTTCTACCTGTTCCTGCGCGATCTGCTCGACCACTTTGACGAGCGCCTGGACGGTCTGCGCGCCAAGCTTGCCGAGCTGGCAGGCCGCATCTTTGTGGCCGATGGCTGCCTGGCGAGCTTTACCGGCAGCGATGAGGACTTTAACGCGTACTGGGCCGCCGCAGGCGACCTGGGTTTGGGCGCGGGCGACGGCACCGATGCCGGCCGCGACGCGCTCGTGGTGCCGACGCCGTGCGAC
>DXZV01000152.1 GCA_019419485.1 Collinsella sp. | reverse complement strand
CGCGGTGCCCGTCTGCTTAGCCGCACGACGAGCGACATGTGCATCCCATGCGCAAAACGCCGCCGCGATCATACACGCCGCCAGCGGAAACACCAGGCCTCCATTGCGCAAAAACGTGGAACCCATGGCAGCAAGCGCAAACAACAGCCAGTCATGGCGCGCAAAGAGCACGGGGGCCTTCTCGCCCGCACGCTCGGCATTGGCATCGCGACGGGGCAGGCCGCAGGCCACGAGCTTCACGGTCTGCACCAACAGCACCAAAAACGCGTCGGCAAAGAGCATGTCTTTGGTGAGCAGGGCCGCGTAGTTAGAGAACATGGGCATAAACACAAAGAACAGCAAGATCACGCCGCGGACCGGCAGGCTCACGCCCAGTTTGCGCAGCGACGAGACGGAATAGGCCATGCAGGCGGCCGTAATGACGAACTGAGCGCAGGTGTAGATGGCAAGCCCCGCATTGGCGCTGTTAAAGACCGAAAGCCCCAGTTGAACGCACGAGCCGATAATGGCCGTGTGCACGACCGGGTGATGCCCGTTGAGCAGGACATTGGGGTTGAGTAGGCGCAGGTAGTCGCTCGTGCCGTTGGGATAGTTGAACCACTGGCGAATCTGCGCACCCGTATCTCCCATAAAAAGGCCGGGCAGCGAAGCGATGAGCGTGGGCGCCCAGGCGATCATAAGCACCAGGAAGGGCCCGGCAAAGGGATGGGCCGAGAGCACGGCGTGAGCCACACGCCATACGCGGCCAAAGTGCGCTTCGGAAAACGGAATGCGCCGAGAGCTCAGCCAATCTAGACACTCAAAAGCCAGGTAGAAGGCAACGATCGCCAAGAGCATCCAGCCCGCGCCGCCAATCCAGGCACAGATGATGCGGGCCCTGTCGCCAAGAACAATCTCGGCCGAGTCGGTGAGGTCGTAGCTGCGGCCGAACACCATGCAGATGGCGAAAAACAGCGACGGCAGAATGATCGACGGGCGCCAGGTGTCGCCACGGCCAAAGAATACGTAGCGAAACGGCAGCGTGAGCAGGCAGGCAAGCGCAAGCAGCATGACCGCGTCGGTATGGCCGGCAAACGAGAGGAGCACCTCGTAGCACACGTACAGCATGCCCGAGGCTTTGGGGTCAATCGCCAAGACTGCGTTGCTCGACACCGGGGCGGGATCGATGGAAAACGCCGTGGTCGCCAACAGCGCGAGCAGAAATGCGATGAGCGTCTGCTTGGCGGGGTAGCGCTTAAACCAGACGATGCGGGCCGCGTCGCGCGCAGCCGTTGTGGAGAGATCGGAATCCTTCACAGTCCAAAGAGCCTTTCTAGAAACCTGCCAAAAAGGGACAGGTTTATTTTGGCAGGTTTTATCTGGGGAAACGTTACGGTTCTGTCATCGTTGCCCAGCAAACCACCACAAAAGTGCCTGTCCCCTTTGTGGTGGTTAGGAGTCGAGGTAGATGCGCTGGGGACGGTTGCGGCGGAGGGCAAAGATGACGAGCGCCAGGCCCGCAATCACGAGCGGAAGGCTCAGCAGCTGACCCATCGTGATGACGCCGCCCAGCAGATAGCCCAGCTGGGCATCGGGCACGCGCACGAACTCGACGAGGAAGCGGACGATGCCGTAACCCATCACAAACACGCCCATAAACGTGCCCTGGGGCAGCAACGGCTTTTTGCGGCTGAGCACCTGCAGGATGCAGAAGAGCACAATGCCCTCAAGAAATGCCTCGTAGAGTTGGGAGGGGTGACGCGGCATATCGCCCGCAGTCCCGCCAAAGACTACACCCCAGGGCAGATCGGTCGGCTTGCCCCACAGCTCACCGTTGACAAAGTTGGCACAACGGCCCAGACACAAGGCCAGCGGCGCGCCGATGACAGCAAGGTCTGCCAGAGTCCATGCGTCGAGCTTATACATGCGGCAAACGATGATGCCGCCGATAATGCCGCCGACCAGGCCACCGTGGAAGCTCATGCCGCCTTCGTTGGTGGCAAAGATCTCGAGCGGATGTGCCCAGTAGTAGCCGTCGCCGTAAAAGATGACGTAGAACAGGCGGGCGCCGATGATAAGGCCAAAGACCACACCGACCACGACGCTCGTCAGGTCGTCAATCGTGATGCTAAAGCCCCAGCGACGCTGCGTGCGATACATGACGACCGCCGTGAGCAGAGCTCCGACCACATAGGCCAGACCATACCAGTAAATCGTGATGGGCCCCGCCGAAATCGCGACGGGATCAAGCATATGGTAGAAGTCGTTGAGCATGTCGACCCTCCTACTCCCTACATACAAATGCGGCCGCGGGCCTTGCGCTCGCAGCCGCATATTTGGGCGTAACGTCTATGCGGAGTATGCCGTCCGCAGCTTTCGCATCTTAGAACGGCGCGTACTCGTCGTACAGGTCGTCGGTCTCGCCGGAGGCATTAACCTGCTCGACACGGGTAACGCCGGGCACATGCTCCTTGAGGATACGCTCGATACCCATGGACAGGGTCAGCGCGCTCATAGGGCAGCCGGCGCAGGCACCCTGCAGCTCCAGTTTGACGACGCCCTCGTCGTCAACACCCACATACTCCATATCGCCGCCGTCGGCCTGCAGGTTGGGGCGAATCTCTTCAAGAACCTTCTTAAGCAGCTCTTCGTTAACAGCCACAGGGGCTCCTTTCTCACAATAACGCGGGCACGCCCGCGGACAGGGGCTATGTTACTACAGCCATGTACCCGCTCACGAGCCATCCATGCGCGCGGACACGACTTTCACGAGCAGTCAATTTGGGACGGGGATCTTTTAGCTGCCTGTTGTTACCAGCTGGCATTGTCACGCGCTACTGCTGAGCCTGCCCCTCGGTACCGATGTGAACATCGACGATAACCTGGCGGTAGCTAATACCGCAGGAGTCGAGAATGCGGCGGCTGATGCGGCCGTCGTCGGTGTCGGCGTACTTGTTGTCCAGGTAGACAACCTCGCCCACACCCACCTGCGCCAAAATCTTGGCGCAGTCGTGGCACGGGAACAGCGTGACGTAGACCGTGGAACCCTCGAGGTCCTTGAGCGAGCCACGGTAGTTGAGCACGGCGTTGGCCTCGGCATGGACCACGTAGTTGTGCTTGTCCTGCAGCGGGTCGTCGCTCGTACCCCACGGGAAAAAGTCGTCGTTGAGCGCCGAGGGCGTACCGTTGTAGCCCACCGAAAGGATACGGTGGTTGGTGCTGGCGATGCACGCACCCACCTGCGTGTTGGGGTCCTTGCTGCGGCGCTGTGCGGCGATGGCCACGCTCATAAAGAACTCGTCCCAGCTAATGACGTCCAGGCGCTTGCCTGACGAAGTTTGATGAAGATCGTCCGACATGGCAGACACCTCCGTAATCGCAATAGTTTGACCCATTGTAGCAGGTGAAAGGTGGGGGGCGTTTGTCCCACCGGCGCCCTCACTTTTACACGCGGCGGGGCTTTTGGTTGATGCGGTAGAGCTCGGCGAGTCCTCGCAACGTCAGCGCGTCGTCTACCGTCAGGCTGTGGCCGACCAGCGACGCGAGCGCCTCGGCATCGTCGCCGGTAATGACGATGGGCACGTCGCCCTCCCCCGCGGCCTTGGTCGCGCGCATCTCGGCGAGCACCATGTCGAGCATGCCGTCGATGCGGGCCACCTCGCCCAGAACCACGCCCGAACGCATGGCCTCGCGCGTGTTGCGGCCGATCACATGCGTGGGTGCCGAGGGCTCGACCTGCGGCAGACGCGCCGCAGCAGCCGAAAGCGAGCGGGCGCCAAGCGCCAGACCCGGCGCGATGACGCCGCCCACAAAGGTGCCGCGCGCGTCGATGACCTCGATATTGGTCGTGGTACCCAAGTCGATCACGATGCACGGAGAGCCGTAGACGGCGCGTGCCGCCACGGCGTCGGCGATGCGGTCGGGACCGATCTCTGCTGGATCGTCGTAGTGCACGGGCATACCGGTCTTGAGACCCGGCCCCACGGTGAGCACGCGCCCCGTGCAGGTGCGAGAAAGCGCCGTCTTCCACGGGCGCTCGAGCGCCGGCACCACGCAGCTCAGCACGGCAGCCGTGGGCACAAGCGCGCCCGGCATGCCCGCATCGGCTGCCAGTGCACCCATGACCTGCGCGAGCCTCATGCGCGCCTCGTCGGCTGTGATGCTCGACGGCGTGGTGATCTCGCACGTCGCGAGCGGGCATTCCCGTGCCGCGGCTGAATCCTCGGCAAACAGGCCAAAGCGAATGAACGTGTTGCCCACGTCGACCGTCAATATATATGCACACCCATTAAGCATCGTCGGCGCTCCTTTCGTCTGCCCAGCAGTATATCCCGATGATTGTTCTGGGACGGGGCCAGCTAAAAAAAGCCCCGTCCCAAATGAGCTGCCTTGCGGCTATACT
>DXZV01000151.1:3613-4387 GCA_019419485.1 Collinsella sp. | reverse complement strand
AGTCGATGATGTCGGTAACCTGGCCGTTGTGCACCTGGCGGTACGGAGCCTCGATGAAGCCGTACTCGTTCACGCGAGCGTAGAGGGCGAGCGAGCCGATCAGGCCGATGTTGGGGCCTTCGGGGGTCTCGATCGGGCACATGCGGCTGTAGTGCGAGTTGTGAACGTCGCGGACGGCCGTCGGCACGTTGGTGCGGCGGCTGGAGCCGGACTTGTGGCCGGCAAGACCACCAGGGCCGAGTGCGGACAGACGGCGCTTGTGGGTCAGACCGGTCAGGGGGTTCGCCTGGTCCATGAACTGCGAGAGCTGCGAGGAACCGAAGAACTCCTTGATGGAGGCCACGATCGGGCGGATGTTGATGAGCGACTGCGGGGTGATCTCGTCGATGTCCTGGGAGCTCATGCGCTCACGGACGACGCGCTCCATACGGCTCATGCCGATACGGAACTGGTTGGCGACGAGCTCGCCGACGGTGCGGATGCGGCCGAGGCCGTGAAGGGGATCGTCATGGGCTGGCTGCACGCCAAGGGCCTGGACGTACCGGAGGGCGCCGCGGACATCGCGGTGCCCGCGGGCTGGAGGGGCGCTGACGAGCCCGACGCCGCCAGGGCCGTCCGCTTTCTCAGCCTATCGGGCGCGCAGGGCGCGGCCTGGGCCGTCGAGACCGATGAGCTCGATGGCGAGTTCTCGCGCCGCCGCTGGCACACGAGGATCGGCCTCGCACCCGCCGGAGACGGGGGGTGCATCCTCAACGTGCAGGTATCGCATTACGC
>DXZV01000151.1:0-3603 GCA_019419485.1 Collinsella sp. | reverse complement strand
TGCCGAAGTGGTCGATGTCGTCGACCTTGAAGCCCTGCTCGCCGGCAGCGAGGGACAGCAGGTAGCGCAGCGTCGCGACGATATCCTCGTCGGTGAGCACCGTGACCTCTTCTTCGGTGGTGAGGTTGAGCTTCTTGTTGACCTTGTAACGACCGACGCGGGCCAAATCGTAGCGCTGCGGGTTAAAGAGCAGGCCCTCGAGCAGGCTGCGGGAAGCGTCCACGGTGGGAGGCTCGCCCGGGCGCAGGCGACGGTAGATCTCGATGAGGGCGTCCTCGCGAGTGAGGGCGGTGTCGCGCTCCAGGGTGCGCTTGATCACATCGGAGTTGCCGAGCAGCTCGATGATGTCGTCGTTGGTGACGGCGATGCCAAGGGCGCGCAGGAACATCGTGGCGCTCTGCTTGCGCTTACGGTCGATGGAGACCATGAGCTGGTCGCGCTTGTCGACCTCAAACTCAAGCCAGGCACCGCGGGACGGGATGATCTGGGCCTTGTAGATCTGCTTGCCCGAATCCATCTCGGAGCTGTAGTACACGCCCGGGGAGCGGACGAGCTGCGAGACGACGATACGCTCGGTACCGTTGATGATGAAGGTGCCCTGATCGGTCATCATGGGGAAGTCGCCCATGAAGACGAGCTGCTCCTTGATCTCGCCGGTCTCCTTGTTGGTGAGACGGACGTCGGTCAGAAGCGGAGCCTGATAGGTCATATCCTTCTCGCGGCACTCCTCGACGGTGTGCGCGGGGTCGCCGAACTGATGCTCGCCGAAGGTAACCTCGAGAACATGGTTCTGACTCTGGATGGGGCTGGATTCCTTGAACGCCTCACGAAGGCCCTCATCCTTAAAACGCTCAAAGGATTCCCTTTGAACAGAGATAAGGTTGGGGAGCTCCATGGCCTCCGGGATTTTCCCGAAGCTGACGCGCTTGCGCTCAGTGGCAGTGTATGCGTAGGTCACCAGGTTTTTCCTCCTTCACGGAAATGCTCGGTGGGTTGGCGAGGCATAGCTTCGCCAGTTATCGCAACCTAATAGTTTATCAGGTACCGACCGTTGGGCAAGAAAAGCCTTGACGCGATTGAGTTTTTGGAGTAGCAAAGTTTTTCGACAGAAAACACGCAGGTAGATATATGTGTATCGAACATCTGTTCATATATTTTCTGTGAACAGAGAGCCGGCAATCGCAGCTCTTATATAAAACGGGCGCGAACCGAAGTCCGCGCCCGTAAATGTCGATGCCCGAAGGCTTACTTGCGCATCAATCCGCCGCGCTCGTCGATAGCGTCCCAGAAGGCATCGGCAAAGCGGGGGTCGCTTGCAGCCATGAGGGCGTTGGTGGCCATCCAGCCAGAGGGAGTGCCGGTGTCGTAGCCCGACAGCGGGTCGATGACGACCGCATACATGGCCTCGCGGTCGAGCGAACGGGCCATGGCGTCGGTGAGCTGGATCTCGCCGCCCTTGCCGGCCTGCTGATCTGCCAGCAAGTCCATGACCAGCGGGCTCAGCAGGTAGCGACCGACGATGTACAGGTTGGACGGAGCAGCCTCGGGAGCGGGCTTCTCAACCAGACCGCCGATACGCCAGACAGCGCCCGGCTCGGCATCGGCAACGTCCTCGGCGCCCTCGAGCGAACCGACGCGCTCGCCGGCGATAACGCCGTAGCGGCTGACTTCCTCGGGCGAGCAAGCAGCGACGGCGATAACCGAAGCGCCACCGTGCTCCTTGGAAACGGCGAGCATCTTGTCGCAGATGTCGCGGTTAGGTACAACGTAGTCGCCCAGAAGAACCAGGAAGTTCTCCCCTGCCACGGCGTCGGCAGCAGAGCGAATAGCATGGCCGAGGCCCTTGGGCTCGTACTGATAACGGAAGTCGACCGGCATACCGCCAGCGTGGGCGACGGCATCGGCATAGGCGTTCTTGCCGCGCTCGCGCAGCAGGTTCTCGAGCGAACGGTCGGGCTGGAAGTAGTTCAGCAGCTCGGGCTTGCCGGGAGAAGTAACGATGATGGCGTCGTCGACCTCCTCGGGGTCGAGTGCCTCCTCGACGACGTACTGAATGACGGGCTTGTCGAGCACCGGCAGCATCTCTTTGGGCGTGCACTTGGTGCCAGGCAGAAAACGCGTGCCAAGACCGGCGGCGGGGATGATTGCCTTCATGTTATTCAAAGATCCTTTCGCAGGCGCAAAAGCGCCCCATGCGTGCGGCACACAGCCGCAGACCAAATTGCGATACCCAAGCATCTTACCGCTGGAACTATATGTCGCTACAAGGCAGAGACAATTCTTCAGCAGGTCAACGCAAATTATTGCTCGAATGGTGCAATTTTATTGCCCAATGGCAGGGCACCCGATACGACGCAAATCACAGAACATGGCAGTTTGAGCAACCGATGCCGAGGGACCGAAAAACAAAAAAGACGGGGCTCGCAATGCGAACCCCGTCTGCAAAGAAATCTGGCGAGAAAGCCTGATTACTTGAGGGTGACAGCAGCGCCAGCAGCCTCGAGCTTCTCCTTGGCAGCCTCGGCGTCCTCCTTCTTGGCACCCTCGAGAACAGCCTTGGGAGCGCCCTCGACGACCTCCTTGGCCTCCTTCAGGCCAAGGTTGGTGAGCTCACGGACGGCCTTGATGACCTGGATCTTGTTGTCGCCGAAGCCCTCGAGCACGACGTCAAACTCGGTCTTCTCCTCGGCCTCAGCAGCGCCAGCAGCGGGAGCGGCGACAACAGCGGCAGGAGCAGCGGCGGAAACGCCGAAGGTGTCCTCGATAGCCTTAACGAGCTCGGAAGCCTCGAGAAGGGTCATTTCCTTAAGAGCATCGATGATCTCATCGGTGGTAAGCTTAGCCATTTCTAAGTCCTTTCGGTTTCCGTGCTGATGCACGGAGATCAGTTAAAACACGGCGCGAATGCGCCAGGGGTGCGGCGTTGCCGCCGCGGGTGAAAACAGCAACTAGGCTGCCTTCTGCTCGGAGACCTGCTGGATCGAACGAGCGAGACCAGAGGAAACGCCGTTGACGCAGACAGCGATGTCGCGAGCGAAACCGGAGATGAGGCCGGCGATCTGGCCGAGAAGCTGATCCTTGGTGGGCAGCTCGGCGATAGCCTTAACATCATCAGCGGAAACGGCCTTGCCGTCGGAGATACCGCCCTTGATCTCAAGGACGCCCTTGGACTTAGCGGAGAAGTCCTTAAGGGCCTTAGCGGCCTCGACCGGCTCGGTCTCGTAGAACACATAAGCGACGGGGCCGGCGAGGATCTCGTCGATCTCGGGCTGCTCCTGGTTCTTGAGAGCGATCTTGACCAGGTTGTTCTTGTAGACCTTCATCTCGGCGCCGCACTCGCGAAGCTGATGACGCAGCTCCTGAGCCTGCTTAACCGTCAGACCGTTGTAGTTGACGACGAACAGACCGGCGTTCTCGGCGATACGGGACTCGATCTCTGCAACCTTGTCGATTTTGTACTGCTGGGGCATAAATTACACCTCCTCGAATTCTTTCCGGGCACGGTCCGCCACAAGGACGTGACGGGGGCATGTCCAAAAAGAAAGCCCCCGCGCTGCATGAGCGACGGGGGCGAGAAGACATATCTACTCGACCACCTCGGCT
>DXZV01000150.1 GCA_019419485.1 Collinsella sp. | reverse complement strand
TCGGCATCAATCTGCTCCGGGAGGGACTGGATATTCCGGAGATATCACTCGTGGCGATTCTGGATGCAGACAAGGAAGGATTCCTGCGTTCTGAGGTATCGCTGATTCAGACGATTGGCCGTGCGGCCCGTAACGCCGATGGTGAAGTCATCATGTATGCAGACGTTGTGACCGATTCGATGAAAGAGGCCATCGAGGAGACGCAGCGCCGTCGCGAGATTCAGATGGCATACAACGAAGAACATGGCATTGTGCCCAAGACAGTGCGCAAGGCCATCAACGACATCTCAAGTTTTATTGCCGAGGCCGAAAAAACTGTGGGCTCCAAGGGACGCTCGAAGGGCGACTCTCTTGGCCATGGCGCATTCTATACGCCCGATGAGTCGGGCGAGGGCGGTGTGCCGGAAACGGTGGCGCCCGAGCAGACACTTGCGGAGCAGTTGGAAGAACTGCCGCATGACGAGCTTGTGCGGATCGTCGAAACCATGGAAGAGGATATGCGTAACGCTTCTGCCGCTATGGACTTTGAGGAGGCGGCGCGCCTGCGCGATGCTGTCGTTCAGATTCGGGTGATGCTCGAGGGTGCGTCTGAGGACGAGACGATCGAGCGCTTACGCTCGCAGGCCCGCAAGGGTTCCACGTTCGCATCGGGCAGAAAACGCCAGGGTGCACGGTTTAAGAAATAGCGAACAGGCCCCGAGTTCCCTGTGGAGCTCGGGGCCTATGTCTTTTGCGCGCTGGAATTTGTGCGTTAGAGGTCTGCGATCAGGGCTTCAGCACAACGGATGCCGTCGGTGGCCGCGCTCATGATGCCGCCGGCATATCCAGCTCCCTCACCACAAGGGTAGAGGCCCGGGGTCGACACGGCATGGCACGTTCGGTCTCGGGTAACAGTGACCGGTGAGCTCGAACGAGTCTCCACGCCGGTAAGAACGGCATCGGGACGGTCGTAGCCTCGTAGCTTTTTTCCGAGTAGGGGAAGTCCCAGGCGGAGCGACTCGACGATATGCTGCGGTAGGGCTTCGTCAATTGCCGTCCAGGTCACACCGAGCGGATAGGTGGGCTTTACCTTTCCGGGCGCCTTGCTGGCGCGTCCTGCGAGGAAATCTCCGACGAGTTGTGCCGGTGCGTTCCAGTTGGAACCGCCCAGGCGATAGGCGGCCGCCTCGCAGGCACGCTGGAGCTCGATGCCGGCGAGCGGGTCATCGTTGGGAAGGTCCTCAGGCGTGACGTTAACGAGCAGGGCGGCATTTGCGTTGCGTCCGTCGCGGGCATTGAGACTGGCCCCGTTGACGCACAGATGGCACGGTTCTGAAGAGGCGGCAACAACCTGTCCGCCGGGGCACATGCAAAACGAGAACACGCTGCGGCCGTTGGGAAGATGGGCAACAAGTTTGTAGGGGGCCGCCCCGAGCGCTGGATGTCCCGCCGAGGCTCCATATTGGGCTCTGTCGATGTCGCGTTGCGGATGCTCGATGCGAACGCCCATGGCAAAGGTCTTTTGTGCGAGGGCCACGTTGTGGTCCTTAAGGAGCTCAAAAATATCGCGAGCAGAATGCCCGCAGGCGAGGATGAGGTGCTTTGTCTCGATTGGCTCGTAAGCGGCGTCTTGGGACGATTGGACATCAATACCGGTGATGGCGCCAGACGCGTCGATGCGAATGTCGACGAGCTTCGTTCGATAACGGACGACACCTCCGAGCTGCTCGATGCGCTGGGATATAGCGGTGACAACCTTGGGAAGGATGTCGGAGCCAATGTGCGGCTTGGCATCCCACAGAATATCGCGGGGCGCACCCGCCTCGACGAAGGTTTCGAGGATAAGGCGATGGGCGGGATTTTTTGTTCCCGTATTGAGCTTGCCGTCCGAGAAGGTCCCCGCGCCGCCCAGACCAAACTGAATATTGCTCTCGGGGTCGAGGATGCGCTCCTTTAGAAAGAGGTCGATCGTCTGCGAGCGGCGAAATGCCGGGTCGCCGCGCTCGATAAGCAAGGGCTTAAGACCTGCTTTGGCGAGCGTGAGCGCAGCGAAAAGGCCGGCGCATCCGGCGCCGACAACGACAGGGCGTTCTTGAGGTGCGTCGGAGACGGGGGAGGGGAATGAAGGCTCATCGTCTTCTATCGCGCGTACGCGCGAGCGGTCACGCTCGGCAACGCTGTCGACCGCTTCTCGCTCGAGGTGGGGACTAGTCAGCTCAACACGAAAGCTCAGGATAAAATGGACGTCTCGTTTTTTGCGAGCGTCGATTGACTTGCGGTGGAGCTCGATGGACTTGATCTCGGAGTCCTTGCAACGTAGGACGCGCTTGGCGACTCGCTTGCCAACAATGAGACAGGTATTTTCATCGCCGGCTTCATCGAGCGACGCGTTGACTTGGGTGATTTCGATCATCGAGGTCTCCTTAGAGGCAAGAAAGAGGCCGTCCGGTATCCCAGACGGCCCGAATGCGTTTTTGATTATAGACTGCGCGGCTACAGGCTGCTTGCAGCGCGAATGCCCGAGAGCCAGGCCCACGCAAGGTTAAAGCCTCCGCAATCGGCGTCGATGTCGAGCGCTTCGCCGCAGACGTAAAGCGGGGCGTCGACAACGCTGCGCGCGCGTAGACTGGGTGTTGAGATGCTCTCGACAGATACGCCACCACGCGTGACCTGCGCCGAGCGCTCCTCGGCTGTTCCCTCGACGAGCAACTTAAAGTGCTTGAGGATCGAGACCAGGTGGATGATATCGTTGGAGCCTGGATGGCACTGCTCGAACGCTGTACAGACGACGCGGGAGAGTTGCGGGGCGAGCATGCCGTCGAGCCAACGGGGATCGCGGGGCGAAAAGCCGCCGAGCAGCTTAACGCGCCGGTTGAGCATATCGAGCAGCTCGTCTTTAGAGAGGTCGGGGAAAACGTCGAGCAGGATCGTATCGCCGCGCTGGATACGACGGGAGAGGTTGAAGACAGCGACGCCCGAGATGCCGAAGGTTCGAAACAGTACTTCACCGTCTTCGTGCCAGAGCTCACTACGGTTACGGGTGAGCGTCAAGCGGGCGCGGACGCGCAGACCATCCAACGTCTTGAGTGCTGCCCGATCGCCAACGACCGTTGCCGATACGGGGCAGAGGATGGGGTGCAGCGAAGTGAGGGGGAGGCTAAACGTATCGGCGATACCGGTGGGGTTGCCGCCCGTGGCGATAATTACGGCATGTGCCTGCAGGGCCTCGTTCTTGCGAGGGACATCGGCGAGCGCTTTCCGAAGCGAGCGGAGCTCCGATTTTCGGTCGTCGTGCTTTTTTGCCTTGAGCGCCCGCGCTGGACGGTCTATTTGGAGTGCCCAGCCTTCGGAAACTTTGTGCGCCGAGGCAACGTTGGCTCCGCAGATTAAGGTGATACCTAGGCGGTTGCAAACGTTGAGAAGCGCGTCGCGCACCGATTCTGCGCGAAGGGAGCGCGGGTATAGCCGGCCTTCCTCGGAGGTTGTCATGATGCCCAGCGAGGAGAAGAAACCCATAAGCTCTTGTTCGGGTTGGGGGCCCATGACAGATTCGACGAATGCGGGGTGGTTATACCGCTGAGGATCAATCGATTCGTTGGAGAGGTTGCAGCGGCCGTTACCGGTCGCAAGGAGCTTTAGGCCGCAGGCGACATCGCGCTCAACGATGCAGACGCTTTTGCCAGCACGTGCGGCCGTAATGGCGGCGGCGAGGCCTGAAGCCCCGCCGCCGATTAGCAGGACGTCATAGAAGGCACTCGTGTTCACTTAGGCCTCGTCGGTCTCGTGCGGGGTAATAGCCTCGACGGCAGAGACTGCCTTGGGCAACATGCCATCGGGCAGCGCGGTCTCAACCTCGCCCTTATCGCAGGCCTCGGCGAGTGCCGGATTAATGGGAAGCGTGCCCAAGATGTCGAGGTTATAGCGCTCTGCGACCTCGGGGAGCTTGCTTTTGCCAAAGACCTCGATCTTCTTGCCGCAGTCGGGGCACTCGATATAGCTCATGTTCTCGACGATGCCCAGAATGGGGACGTTCATCTTCTCGGCCATGTTGACCGCCTTGGCGACGATCATCGAGACCAGGTCCTGCGGGCTCGTGACGATGACGATGCCGTCGACGGGCAGCGACTGGAAGACGGTGAGCGCGACGTCGCCTGTTCCCGGAGGCATGTCGACCAGCAGGTAGTCGATGGGGCCCCACGAGGTCTCGCTCCAGAACTGCCTAATGGCGCCTGCGATGACCGGACCGCGCCAAAGGACGGGGTCGGTCTCGTTTTGGAGCAGAAGGTTGGAGCTCATGACCTTGACGCCGTGCTCGGAGATTTCGGGCAGCATGAGGTTGCCAAGGGCATGGACGTGGCGTCCGCTCATGCCGAACATCTTGGGGATAGAGGGACCGGTGATGTCGGCATCGAGGACGCCGACCTTGTGGCCGTGACGGGCAAGCTCGGTGGCGATGGC
>DXZV01000015.1:10748-20940 GCA_019419485.1 Collinsella sp. | reverse complement strand
GTACCGGGCTGCTCGGGCTTGTCGGGGGTACCGGGCTGCTCGGTGGCGAGGGCGTCCTTGGCGTAGGTGATGGACACCTTGAGGCCGTTGGTCTCGGTGTTCAGGTCGCTCGGGGTGAAGGGCTTGCTGAAGTCCTCAGCCTTCAGATAAGCGCGCATCTCCTGAAGCAGGGCCTTGCACTTGACATAGGTGTTCTTGGTGGCAGCGTTGCCGGCCTTGTTGGCCAGGGCGGTGCGGCCCTCAGTGGTGGTCTCGGCGAGCATGGCCTTGTCGACCTCGAGGTTCTGCTCGATGAGCTCGTTCTGGAGAGCGTCGAGGTAGGCGCGAACGCCGGTGCCGAGCTGCTCACGGTGCTCGAAGCACAGGGAGCTGATGTCCATGAGGACATAGTTGATGGAGTTCTCGGGCTCCTCGTTGTTCACGATGTCCTCCTCTTCGCAGTGATCGAAGGAGACGGTCTGGTCGCTGTAGTACGGGCTAACCTCGGTGAGCAGTGCGGAGTAGTAGGGGATGGCGACGGAGTAGGCGGCGCGGGAGAGCATCTCCCACTGGATGGTCGCGATCTCGGGGTCCATGCCCTGACGGATCTGGAAGAGATTGACCTCGGTGTTGGTCTCGGTACCAATGGCGTAGGCGCCGTCGGTGTTGGCGTTGAGGCCCGGGACCTTCTCGCCGCGGTTGCCAAACGCGCGGATCATCTCAAAGGTGTTCCAGTCGGACTTGCCGGGCTGGAAGAACAGCGGCTGCGCCTTGCTAACCAGGGCGCCGGTCGTGGCACGAGCATCTTCGCGCTCGTCCTTGACGATCTCGTAGTCGGTGCCCTCGGTGAGCGGCACACCGAAGTAGGCGCGACCCTGGACATAACGGGCCCAAGAATGCATGGCCTTTTCGCTAATTGCCTCGCCGTAGGTCTGGGCAACGTCAAATTGACCGTCATCGAAGTACTTGGCGAAGCCATTCTCCTTAGGCATGGACTCGATGGTCGCAGAGTGGAGACAGTTCGCGGTGTCGGTGAGGTCAACCTTGTAGTTGAGGTTGCCGATGTTGGGGTTGAGCGAGGCGATATCGTCAGTGAGCCTCATGGCGATCCACTGGTGGCCGGAAAGTGCGGCAAACAGCCAAGTCTCGTTGCTGTCGGCGATGATAATCTGATCGTTGCCGCAGGCGCCCTGCTCGTCGATGATCTTGCCGAGGAGCTCGACGCCCTCACGTGCATTGGCGCTTTCACCTAAGATAACGCTGCCGTAGCTGTACTCGCCAATACCGGTTTTGGTCAGGGGGTCTGCTGCCTCAGCATCAGCATTCATGCCGGTGGTCAGCGTTGCGGAGCAGGACACGCCCTTCTCATTGATGCCTGCCTCAGAGTAGGCATCATAGCGCCCGTGCCACTGGGAGGGATGGTCGCGTACATAGGTGTAGCGATACGTGGTCTTGGTCGAGGTATACATGAATGCGGACTCGTCCGAGCCGTACGTATGCCCCGGGCCGTGAGAAGGCTCAATGCCAAAGTGCTTGAGGTAGCGCTTATCGAAGTCCTCGGCGCGGCCATAGTACGTGTCACCGTCGGCCGTCAGCTTGTTGCCCATGTACATCTGCGTGCAGGCGAGCGCAGATGTCGGCATGGACATGATGGTTGCAGCTCCAAATGCAAGGCCTATGCCAAGCTTCTTGAGCGCGTTGACGGGATGAGTTTTACTCATATTCCCTCCCAGCGTGCGAAAGCCCTCTGTCTCCAGAGGGCTTCACCCAATAATTACACCCCCTTAGCGTAACGAATTCGAAACAATATACATTCATGAAAGATATTTACTCGATAAGCGTAGCGAAATATGCGATTAACGGTAAATTGAACTCATTTAGTGGGAAATCAATTTGTATAACGCCAGAGAAAAATGTAGCTAAATAAAGCGTCAAGAAAAAAGCGGACCCCTCGCCGGCATGTGGTTTCATGCCGGCGAGGGGTCCGGGCTGCACGGGCCGTCTAAGAGTAATGGCTACTTCTTTCGACGGTGAATCACGTTAATGGCATAGCCGACGAGCATGGCCAAAACGATGACGATAAAGCCAAGGATGGGGTTGTCGTTCACGGGGGTCCTCCTATTTTCCGAGCGGCGAGAATTCGTCGACGATGATATCAAGGCATTGCGGTAGCGCGCGGGCGCCAAAGACGCCGGAGTTGCTGGAGATGATCTCACCATCGAACTGCATGCCCAGCGATGGCGTGCAGGTGATCTTGGCTTCCTTGGTCTGGATGATCTTAAACTGCGGACGGCCGAGCAATTTGCCAGCGGGGTCGAGCGCGGCGGTAATTACCGTGGGGAGCAGCTGCACCGTGCGTACAGGCTCAATAACGACGATGTCGACCATGCCGTCGTCCATGCGGCAGTTGGGGAATAGGTTGATGTCGTTTTGGATGACCGAGGTATTGCCTGCCATACAGCAGATGCCGTCGAGCTCCTCGACGATGCCGTCGTGCTCAATGGTAAAGCGCGCCACCGTGGGGTTGGGCGTGGCGAGCGCTGAGAGGAAGTAGGCAATCTCGCCGATGTCGTTTTTGGTGGGAGCGGCCTTCATCATGATCTCGGCGTCGAAGCCCGAGCCGGCGATGATGATGAAGCCGTGGCGCTTCTCGTTACCGTTCTCGTCGAGCCAAAAGAGCTCACCCATGTCCACCTTGACTGTGCGGCCGGCGCGGCAAGCCTTGGCGAGTGCCGCCGCCTCGGGGGCATTGCCAATGTTGTTAAAGAACAGGCAGGCCGTGCCGGAGGGGAAGACGAGCGTGGGGACACCGCACCCGCGCATCTGGTCGAGCACGTTGGAGACGGTGCCGTCGCCGCCCGAAACGACTACGCGGTCGAACTCACGAACGTCCGCTACCGCGTCCTCGGGCTCCATGCCATCGCCGATAAAGCGCATTACGACCTCGTCGCCGCCCTGTGCAAGGGCGTGCGTGAATGCGTAGATTTCATCGGAGCTGGGACCCGATGCCGGGTTGTGGATGATAAGGCAGCGCATACTTACGTTCCCGTTCTGTGACTAACCGAGTATAGTTGTAGGGCAATGCCGATATCCTACCCGTGTTTTTCGGGCCTAACCTTATTCGATGGGTTGATATGTACATTTCCACACATCAGGCTCTGGTCGACTTTTGCCAGCGCGCCCGCGAGTTCGACGCGATCGCCGTCGACACCGAGTTTTTGCGCGAGCGCACGTTTCATCCGCGCCTGTGCCTGGTCCAGATTGCCACCCCCGCCGAGAGTGTCGCTGTCGATCCGCTGGTGATCGACGACCTGTCGCCGCTTGCCGAACTTATGGCTGACGAGAGCGTGACCAAGGTGTTCCATGCTTGCTCACAGGACATGGAAGTTATGCTCCACACCGTGGGCGAGCTGCCGCGTCCGATTTTTGACACGCAGGTGGCCGCCGCCTTTTTGGGCGAGCGCCAGCAGATTTCGTATGGCGCGCTCGTTCAGACGTTCTGCGGCGTATCGCTGCCCAAGACTGAATCGCTGACCGATTGGTCGCGCCGGCCGCTGAGCGATAAGCAGGTCGAATACGCGATCGATGACGTCAAGTACCTGATCGTCGCCTATACCGAGATGATGAGCCGCCTGCGCGAGCTGGGCCGCGTGGACTGGGTGCTCGACGAGTTGCGCCCTCTGGCCGACGAGTCGCACTACCGTGCCGATCGCCATGAGGCATTCCGCAAGGTCAAACGCATCAACTCGTGTAGCCGCCATCAGCTGGGCATTGCGCGCGAGCTTGCCGCCTGGCGTGAGGATCGCGCTGAGCGGCGCAACATCCCGCGCAAGTGGGTTATGTCCGACGATACGCTGCTGGCCCTGGTTAAGCGCAATCCCGTGCGTGTCGAGGAGTTCCGCAGCATCCGCGGTACCGACCAGCTGGGGGAGCGCGACGTAGACGGAGCGTTGATGGCCATCAAGCGCGGCGCGAGCTGCCCGCACGATCGCCTGCCGCTTATGGTGCGCGGACATCGCCAGATTTCGCCGGAGCTGGAGAGCGTGACGGACCTGATGTATGCACTCATTCGCTTGGTTGCCGAGCGCTCGGGCGTGGCGACCTCGGTCATCGCCTCACGCGACGACCTGGCCGACTACATTGAGCATCCTGAGCAAAGTCCCCTGCGCGAAGGCTGGCGTTTTGAACTTGTGGGTTCGCGTCTGGACGATCTGCTTTCCGGCAATATGGGGTTGACGGTCAAAGATGGCAAAATTGAATTGCTGTAAGGAAGTCTAGCCGCTTGAGTGGGTAGAATGCCTCCAACGTGTAACTCGATTCGGAGGAATTCGCATGCCCTATTATTATGGTTACGGCTTTGGCATCGATCCGCTGTACCTGCTGGTTGTTCTTGTTTGTACAGTGCTCGGTCTTGCCGCGCAGAGCTATATCAACTCGACGTACAAAACCTGGTCCAAGGTTCGCTCGGACGGCGACACGGGTGCCACGGTCGCTCGCCGCATGCTCGACGCCAACGGTTGCAACGCCGTGGGTATCAAGGGTGTCGCCGGTGAGCTCACCGACCATTACAACCCGCAGGATAACAACCTGTATCTGTCGGATTCCAACCGTTCGGGCGGCTCGGTCGCAAGCGTTGCTGTCGCTTGCCACGAGGCAGGTCATGCCGCGCAGCGTCAAAGCGGTTACGCCATGATGAAGGTACGCACCGCTTTGGTCCCCGTCGTCAACTTTACCCAGAACACCTGGACGATCGTGCTGCTCATGGGCCTGTTTATGAACATAGCAGGGCTCACGATCCTCGCGCTGGTTTTCTTCTCGTTTAGCGTGCTGTTCCAGCTGGTTACGCTGCCGGTCGAGATCGGTGCCAGTCGCCGCGCCGTGGCGTATATCGAGCAGTCGGGCATGAGCTCCAAGCAGGTCAACGGTGCCAAGAAGGTGTTGACGGCAGCTGCGTTCACCTACGTGGCCGCGGCGCTCACCTCGATTATTCAGCTGCTCTACCTTATGGCTCGCTATAACAGAAACTCCAACCGATAACAAATGGGACCGACGGGCGCCGTGGGGATTTGTGTCCCCGCGGCGCTGTACTATGTGTTGGACTTGAATTAGCGCAGGGCCGGAGCCCATGTGCACGATGACGAAAGGGGGCTGCGTGGCAGGCTGGAATCTAACCGGCAACGCCGTTTCCGCCGAGTTCGACGGATCGGACGAGCAGGAGCGCAAAGAGCTCAGCGTGAGCCAAGCGGTGGAGATCGCCGCCGGCGCGCTCGATGCCATTCCGCAGCTGAGCGTTTTGGGTGAGGTCACTGGTTTCCGCGGCCCCAATGCCCGAAGCGGCCACTGCTACTTCCAAATCAAGGACGACTCGGCCGCCGTCGACTGCATTATCTGGAAGGGCGCCTATCTCAAGCGCACCTTCGATCTGCGCGATGGCATGCAGGTGAGCTTTAAGGGCAGCTTCAATCTCTATAAGCCCACGGGTCGCATGAGCTTTGTTGCCCGCTCATTTTCGTTGGCGGGGGAGGGTCTGCTGCGTCAACAAGTGGCGCAACTGGCCGAAAAGCTACGCCGCGAGGGCCTGATGGACGAAGCGCGCAAGCGCCGCATCCCGGTGTTCTGCTCCCGCGTGGCGGTCGTCACCTCGCTTTCGGGTGCCGTAATCGACGACGTCAAGCGCACGTTGCGTCGTCGCAACCCGCTCGTCGAGGTCGTCTGCGTGGGCGCCAAGGTTCAAGGCGAGGGTGCGCCGGCCGAGCTCATCGAGGGCTTGCGCCGCGCCGCTTCCATTACGCCGGCGCCCGACTGTATTTTGCTGGTGCGCGGCGGCGGCTCCTTTGAGGACCTCATGACCTTTAATGACGAGGAGCTTGCCCGCGCGGTGGCGGCTTGTCCTGTGCCCGTGGTGACCGGTATTGGCCATGAGCCCGATACCTCGATTTGCGACATGGTGAGCGACCGCCGCGCCTCCACGCCCACGGCGGCGGCCGAATCGGTGGCGCCGGCTATGACGGAGTTGGCCGATGTGCTCGAGGCACGCCATCAGCGTCTTGGCGCCGCGATGGCATCGATGATTGGGTCGGCCCAGGTCGACCTGGAGATGCTCGATCAGCGTGGTCGCCGCGCTTGGAATACCTATACGGCCCGTCTGGGCGATGCACTCGATGCCGCCGCCTGCCGCCCGTGCCTCAACGACCCCACATTTATGGTCGAGCGTCGCGAATCGGAGCTTGCGCTGACTGCCGATCGCCTGTCGGGCGCCATAGTACGCTCGGTCGGGACATTCCGCTCCAACTTTGAGCGCCTGCCCGAGCGTCTGGTTGCAAGCACCTCGGGGCTCGATGGCAAGCGCCATGCGCTCACGCTTGCGAGTTCCCGTCTGGAGCATCAGGGGCGCACGATGCTCAGCAAACCCGCGTCCGACCTGGGCCGTGCGGCAGCCTCACTCGATGCCCTGTCGCCGCTCAAGGTGCTTGCCCGTGGCTATTCCATCGCGTACAGCGATGATGGGGTGGCTACGAGCGCCAAGACCTTTAAGCCCGGCGACGCCATACGCGTGCGCATGGCAGACGGCAACGTGGCGGCAACGGTCGATACGGTCGAGTAGACCGCGTTTCACAGCGATAAACCTTTAGGAAAGGAAACAGATATGGCAGAGAAGACCCCGGTCGAGCAGCTTACGTACAAGCAGGCCTCGCAGGAGTTGGAACTCATCATCCGCAGCTTGGAGTCGGGCGATATGGAGCTCGAGGAGTCACTCGAGAGCTATACCCGCGGCGTCGAGCTCCTCAAGAGCCTGCGCACCCGCCTGTCCGATGCCGAGCAGAAGGTCTCGGTGCTCCTTAAGGACGTCGACGGCAACGACGTGCTCGCCGACGGCGAGGCCGCCAACACCGACGACAAGCTTTCGTTCTAACCATCCCGACCAAATATAATTACCTTGGCCTGTGAGAAAGGAACCAGCCATGTGTGATTGCATCTTCTGCAAAATCGCCAACCACGAGATTCCCTCAACCGTTGTCTATGAGGACGACCAGGTCATCGCCTTCGACGACCTCAACCCCCAGGCGCCGGTCCACACGCTCGTGATCCCCAAGAAGCACTACAGCGACATCGCCGACAACGTGCCGGCCGAGACCATGGGCGCCATGGCCCACGCCATCCACGAGGTTGCCAAGGCCAAGGGCTTGGAGGACGGTTTCCGCGTCATCTCCAACAAGGGCGTCAACGCCGGCCAGACCGTCATGCACTTCCACATGCACGTCCTCGGCGGCAAAAACCTGGGCGAGAACCTCATCTGAGGACGCTTCTTCCGTGCAATGAAACGGAAGCTCTGGCACCGATAACTTATATATCAACGCAATAAACCCGAGCGCGAGGGCGTTTGGGTTTATTATTGAAGCGTATGTAACCTGGCGGCGCCACACCGCCTGTTAGTAGGGAGACACATGAACGTTCTGGTCGTCAACGCAGGATCTTCGACCCTTAAGTATCAGGTCATCGATACCAAGTCCCACAAGGTGTCCGCAAAGGGCTCCTGCGAGCGCGTCTGCTTTACCGGCGGTACCTTCACCCACGCTGCCAACGGCTCCAAGAAGGTGACCGAGAACATCGAGTTCCCCGACCACAAGGTCGCCATCGAGGTCGTCCTGAAGGACCTCGAGGCCAACGGCGTCAAGATCGAGGGCATTGGCCACCGTATCGTTCAGGGCGGCTGGTACTTTGGCGATTCCTCCCTCGTCGACGAGGACGTCCTCGCCAAGATCCGTGAGGTCGCCCCGCTGGCGCCGCTGCACAACAACCCCGAGGCCAACGTTATCGAGTTCTGCCTGGAGCAGTATCCCGACCTGCCCAACGTCACGGTCTATGACACCGCTTTCCACTTCAACATGCCCGAGGTCGCCAAGACCTACGCCCTTCCCAAGGATGTTTGCGACAAGCTGCACATCCGTAAGTACGGCGCCCACGGCACCAGCTATCGTTACATCTCCAAGAAGGTCGCCGAGATGACCAACGGCGAGGCCCGCAAGGTCGTCGTGTGCCACATCGGCTCCGGTGCCTCCCTGTGCGCCATCGAGGACGGCAAGTGCATGGATACCACTATGGGCCTCACCCCGCTCGACGGCGTCATGATGGGCACCCGCTGCGGCTCCATCGACCCGGCTACCGTGTGCTACCTGCAGCGCGAGGGCGGCTACACCTTCGACGAGGTCGACGAGATGATGAACAAGAAGTCCGGCCTTTTGGCTGTGACCGGTGGCAAGACCAACGACTGCCGCAACGTCGAGGAGCTTGCCGCCGCCGGCGACCCCGAGGCTCAGCTCGCCTTCGACATGTTCGTCTACAAGATTGCCGCCAAGGCTGCCGAGATGGCCACTTCCATGTGCGGTATGGACACGCTGGTCTTCACCGCCGGCATCGGTGAGCACGCTCCGGCCGTTCGCGCCGGCGTTGCCGACCGTCTGGCCTTTATGGGCGTCAAGATGGACCATGCCCGTAACGCCCTGCGTGGCGACGGCGCTTGGTGCCTGTCTGCCAAGGATTCCAAGGTCAAGATCTTCGTCATCCCCACGGACGAGGAGTTCATGATCGCTTCCGACGTCGAGCGCATCGTCAACGGCAAGTAATTGCAAGAGGGGAGGGGCTGGACGACCAAGTGTCGTTTAGTCCCTCTTTTGCGCTCGTTGGGCGATATGCTGATAGCTATTTATCAAGATATGATAACTTCTTATTAAAATACGGCCGCCTTAAGGGGTCTGCGTCGGCCGTATTGCACTGCAAAGGAGTCTCATGAACGTACTTGTTGTCAACGCCGGCAGTTCAAGCCTTAAATATCAGCTTTTGGATACCGATACCCGCGAGGTTTTCGCCAAGGGCAACTGCGAGCGTATCGGATCGGACATGGGCATCTTTGGCCACTCCGAGAACGGTGGCGCCAAACAGACCGAGGAGGTTCCCTTCCCCGATCATCGCTCTGCTATCGCTCGCGTGCTCGAGGAGCTCGAGAAGACCGACTTTACGATTGATGGCATTGGACATCGCATCGTTCAAGGCGGCTGGCACTTCGATGATTCTGCGGTCGTCGACGACGAGGTCATGGCTAAGATTCTCGAGGTGGCACCGCTTGCTCCGCTGCACAACTACGGCGAGGCGGCGGCGATTGAGTATTGCCGTGAGAAGTATCCGGAGCTGCCCAACGTGGCCGTCTTCGACACCTCGTTCCACATGACCATGCCCGAGGTCGCCTACACCTACGCCCTGCCCAAGGACGTGTGCGACAAGTATCACGTGCGCAAGTACGGAGCCCACGGTACGAGCCACCGCTATGAGTGGATGATGGCCAAGGAGATCCTGGGCTCGCGCTGCCACCGCCTGCTCTCGTGCCATTTGGGCAACGGCGCCTCGCTTGCCGCCATCGAGGACGGTGTATGCCGTGACACCACGATGGGGCTCACGCCGCTTGACGGCCTGATGATGGGAACCCGCTGCGGCTCTATCGACCCGGCTACCGTGTGCTACCTGCAGCGCGAGGGCGGCTACAGCTACCAGGAAGTCGACGACATGATGAACAAGCAGTCTGGTCTGCTCGCCATCTCGGGTATCTCCAACGACGCCCGCGACATTCGCACGCGCGCCTCCGAGGGAGATGAGCGCTGCCTGCTCGCCTTCGATATGTTCGCCTATAAGGCTATGCAGCAGGCCGGCTCCATGATCGCTTCTATGGCGGGCGTGGATACCATTACCTTCACTGCCGGCATCGGCGAGAACGACTGGTCGATCCGCAAGGCCTTCTGCGACTGCTTTGAGTGGTTGGGCGTGCGCATCGACAACAACAAGAACCGTGAGGCCGTGGGCAGCGGCCCGCAGGTCATCAGTGCCGCCGGTTCCGCCGTCACGGTCATGGTCATCCCCACCGACGAGGAATACATGATCGCCCACGACGTCGAGCGTCTGACCAAGAACAACTAACGCGCGCATTTACAAGTAAACGAAAGGCCTCCAGAGCAACAGCTCCGGAGGCCTTTTTACTAGCAGGCGGAAATACCAGTCCCAAAGTGACCATCGCCAGCAACGCTTGCGCCCCTAGCAACGGCACCCATCCATTCAGATCTTCAGCCCCAGCTCGTAGTCAAGCCGCCGTCCACTCCAGATGCCCTGATTGCTACGTAGCGGCAGGGACCCTACAGGGTAAAGCTCTGAAAACATTCCGCAGGAC